>CAMFLN010000254.1 GCA_945957305.1 uncultured Planctomycetaceae bacterium
GAACTGACGTCCGCGGGCGAAGAGCCGACGATGTTCGACATTTTTCGCGAGGAGGTTCGAGCCCAAGCGCGCGCGATCCAGCAGGGACTGGTCGAGTTGTCCGCGGCGCCGCAGGAACTGTCCCGCTACGACGCACTGGCCGGCGCCGCGCATGCTGTTCGCGGGGCGGCGAGCATTGTCGGCCTTCCCGAGGTCGTGCAATTGTCGCAAAGCTTGCAGCAACTGTTCCTGCGCATCCGCACAAGCGGGCAACCACTGGCGCCGGACCACGGACAGGCGTTGGCTCGAACGCTGAACTTATTCGTCGAGATCCTGGCACTGTCACCCGCGGACGCATCAGGCTGGTGTGACGAACATGCGTCAGATCTCGCCGGTTTGGTCGAACAATTCAATGCCGCCGCGGCGCCGCCCACACCCCCTGCGGCAACACCGCAGCCGGCGGCGATTGCAATTCCGCCGGAGGACGCATCGCCCGCGCCGGTCGAAGCCGCGGCAGCACCGCCTGCTTCGGACGGGGCGTCCGCCAGCACGCCCGCCACGACATCGAGTGCAGCGTCACCGGTGACGAAAAGCGGTCATGCCGAAACGGCTGAAGCCGTGGTTCGGGTCTCGGCGCAAAGCTTGAATCGCCTGATGGGCCTGGCCGGCGAGTCCCTGGTGCAGGCTCGCTGGTTGCAGCCGTTTTCGATGGCACTCTTGAAGCTGAAAAAGCAGCAGGATCTTGTCGCCAGCGCGCTCGATAGTCTGTCGCATGCTCTCCCGGCGGAAAATGCAACCGACCGGATCGTCGAACTCGTCGAAGAGGCCCGCCGCAGTGCCAGCACCTGCCGGCAAGTGCTGGCTGACCGCTCACTCGAATTCGACAATCACGCCGCGCAGGCCGAGGACTTGAATACGCGGCTGTACCACGAAGTGATTGTCAGCCGGATGCGCCCCTTTGGCGACGGTGCCGGCGGCTTTCCGCGCCTGGTGCGCGACATGGCTCGGCAATTGAACAAGCAGGTGCGCCTCGAGATCGACGGATTGGAAACCGAGGTCGATCGTGACGTTCTGGAAAAACTCGAGGCACCGCTGACGCACTTACTGCGCAATGCCGTCGATCACGGCATCGAATCGCCCGAGGCGCGCCAAGCGGCCGGCAAACCGGCGCTGGGCACCATCAAGCTCGAAGTCCGGCACCGCGCGGGCATGCTAGCCATCACGATTGCCGACGACGGCGGGGGCGTCGACGTCGAACGTGTGCGTCGCAAAGTGATCGAACGCGGCCTTACGACCGCGGAACTCACACAAGCCATGACGCCGGCCGAGGTGCTCGAATTCTTGTTCTTGCCCGGCTTCAGCACCACGTCGCAAGTAACCGAATACTCAGGACGCGGTGTCGGGCTGGATGTGGTTCAGCAGTCGGTCCGCCGCGCCGGGGGCGTGGTCCGCGTGCATAGCCAGTTGGGGAAGGGAACGACGTTCCACCTGCAGCTGCCGATCACGTTGTCCGTATTACGCGCCGTGCTGGTCGAGATCGACGGCGAGCCGTACGCCTTTCCGCACAATCGCATCGACCGGCTGCTGAAAGTTGCTGCCGATGACATTCAGTCGCTCGAGGGTCGACAGTTTATCGTGGTCGACGGTCAGAACGTCGGCTTGCTGATGGCCGCGCAAGTGCTCGGCCTGCCGCTGCGTTCCGACGCCGCGTCGGCCGCTGAATTGCTGGTCGTGCTCTTGAGCGATTCGGCGGGCCAGTATGGCCTGGTGGTCGATAACTTCCGGGGAGAGCAGGACCTGGTCGTGCGTCCCTTGGATGCACGGTTGGGCAAAGTGCCCAACGTCAGCGCTGCCGCGATCCTGGAGGATGGTTCGCCGGTTTTGATCGCCGACGTCGAGGATCTGATCCGCTCGCTCGATCGGTATCTGCAAAACAGCGTCTTGCGCCGCCACACGCGGCAAAGCTCGCTGGCCAGCCCTAAAAAGCGCGTGCTGGTCGTCGATGACTCGATCACAGTGCGCGAAGTCGAACGGCAAATTCTGCGTGGACAGGGGTACGACGTCTCGGTCGCGGTCGACGGCCAGGATGGGTGGAACATGATTCGCGCCGAGAAATTCGACCTGCTGATTTCCGACGTCGACATGCCGCGCATGAACGGCCTGGAATTGGTCGGCCTGGTACGCGCCGATGCCGCGCTGCGAAACCTGCCGGTGATCATCGTCTCGTACAAGGAACGTCCCGAGGATCGACTCCGGGGCCTCGACGTGGGAGCGAATTACTACTTGACCAAAAGCAGCTTTCACGACAATACGTTCCTGCAAGCCGTCCGGGATTGCATCGGCGACGCGCAATAGGGCCCCTGAGTTTGCTAGAATAGGCGCCGCGTTGTCCGATTTCGTGAGCCAGCCCTTTAGTGTCCGACATGCGCCTTGCGATTGTGAATGATCTGAGCCTGGCGCGGGAAGGCTTGAAGCGCTTGGTGTTGTCCACACCCGGCTATGAGATTGCCTGGTTTGCAGAAAATGGCGCCGAGGCAGTGGAAAATGCGACGCGGGACCGTCCTGACATCATCTTGATGGATCTGGTGATGCCGGTGCTGGATGGCGTCGAAGCCACGCGGCAGATTATGGCCACCAGCCCTTGCCCCATCCTGCTGGTCACCTCGAGTGTGTCCGGAAACTTGAACCAGGTGTACGCCGCGATGGGCTACGGAGGGCTCGACGCGGTGAACACGCCCACATTCGGACCTGGCGGTGCGATCCTCGACGGCGAACCCATTCTCGCGCGCATTGCCAAGCTCGCCCGCAGTCAGCAGGGGACCCTTCCACGCGACGCCACGACCGGTGCGCTGTGGTCGCCGGTGGGCCCCGCGACAGCGAAACGCGCGACTCAACCACCGCTGGTCGTCCTGGGCGCTTCGACCGGAGGCCCCGAAGCTGTCGCGCAGGTCCTTTCCTGGCTCCCGGCAGATTTTTCCGCACCGGTCATCGTCGTGCAGCACATCGCTGCCGATTTCGCCCCGGGCCTGGCACAATGGCTGGCCACCCGGTCGCATCTGGCCGTGCGGCTGGCACGCGCCGGCGAACTGCCGGTCGCCGGCACGGTCTTGCTGGCCGGGACCAACGACCACCTGGTGCTGCGCTCGGATCTACGGTTGAGCTATTCGCCGGAACCAGTCGATTATCCGTACCGTCCGTCGATTGACGCATTCTGGGCAAGTGCGGCCCGGTTTTGGCCTACGCCCGGCGTCGCCGCTCTGCTCACCGGCATGGGCAGCGACGGAGCGCGGGGACTGCTGCTGCTATCTCAGGCGGGTTGGTACACCATCGCTCAGGACCGAGCCACCTCGGTGGTGTACGGCATGCCCAAGGCGGCCGTAGAAATGCAAGCCGCCCAGCACGTGCTGCCTTTGCCGAAAATCGGTCCCGAGATCCGGGGGCATCTGCCCAAAGTCGCGGTGCCGCCGATGCGTTGATCCGCGCTGGCCGAGAATTGCGCCCCGCGGCGCAGGGAAATACTGGGGTCGCGACTTGCAACGCGCGGCGCGCGCGGCCATGCTAACGGCGTCTCTGTTCGCGGTTCCGCGACCTCATCCGACTAGGGAGTTGCCCACCCATGCGTCGCACTTGCACCTTGCTGCTGTTGGCTCTGTGTGGTCCCGCAGTGGCTGCTCATGCAGCCCCAAAAGTCGATCCCTCTTCGCTTGCACAGAGCGTGACGATTTATCGTGACCAATGGGGAGTGCCCCATATCGACGCGCCCACAGACGAAGGGGTGGTGTTTGGCTTTGCCTATGTGCAATGCGAAGATTACTTCTGGCAGGTCGAAGACTCCTACCTGCAATGCCTGGGACGCTATGCCGAAGTCGTTGGCGACGCCGGGCTGGAAAGTGATTTGCTCAATAATTCGTTCGAAGTCGTCAAACGATCGCAGGCCGATTTCGAAGAGATCGAACCGAAGCTGCAAAATATCTGCGCCGCGTACGCAGCGGGCGTGAATCACTACCTGGCCACGCATCCGGACGTCAAACCGCGCCTGCTGACGCGCATCGAGCCGTGGAACGTGCTGGCCTTCGAGCGCTTCACGCTCCTGAATTTCATCTACGGCAAAGCCCATGTGCCCAAGGCCGCCACCCGCAAGCTGCAGGACGAAATTCGCGCCGCCACCGGCTCGAATGCCTGGGCCATCGGCCCCACCAAGACCAAGAACGGCACCACGATGCTCTTTGCCAATCCGCATCAGCCCTGGTTTGGCGCTGGGCAATTCTACGAGGGACATCTGCACAGCGGCGAGGGGTGGAGCTTCTCAGGCTCGACGTTCTTCGGCGGTCCGCTTCCCACGATTGGGCACAATGACGTGCTGGGCTGGTCGCACACCGTCAACAACCCCGACATTGCCGACGTCTACCGCGAGACCTTCGACGACCCGGCCCATCCGTTGAACTACCGCTATGGCGACGGCTACAAGACCGCCGAAGAGTGGCAAGTGCGGATCGCGGTGCGCGCTGGCGACAAGGTCGAGCAGCGGGTGTGCACCTTTCGCAAAACGCATCACGGACCGGTCATGGCCAAGGAAGACGCCACGCATTTCCTGACCGTGCGCATCGCGCGCGTTTTCGAAGGAAGCCGCTTGCGCCAAGCGCTCGCCATGACCCGTGCACGCAGTTTTCCTGAATGGCGCGAGGCGATGTCGGGTTTGAACTTGCAGATGTTCAATACGGTGTACGCCGATCGGGACGGCAACATCTTTTATGTCTATAACGGCACGATTCCGCGGCGCGACCCCGGTTTCGATTGGACCAAGCCGGTCGATGGAAGCAATCCCAAGACCGAATGGCAAGGCTTGCACACCTTCGACGAATTGCCGCAGATTTTGAATCCCCCCTCGGGCTACGTGCAAAATTGCAACGCCACGCCCTTTGCGGCGACCGATGACGGCAATCCGTTCCAGACCGACTTCCCGGGCTACATGGTCGAAGAGCAGAACGATGACAAGCGGCGGTCCAAGGTTTCGCGCATGCTGTTGCGCAAGCTGCATGGCGCCACGTTCGACGATTGGCAGAAGCTGGCCTTTGACACGACGCTCTATTGGCCGCTGGTCGAAATTCCGCGCTATCGGCGCGAGCTGGAAGTGCTCAAGGGAAAGAATCCGGAACTTGCCGCCAAGGTCGAACCGCTGCTCGCGCACCTGAGCGACTGGGACTACCGTTCGTCCGTGGATTCGACCCAGACAACGCTCTGCGCGGCCTGGTATCTGGAGCTGTACGGCCCTGGCTATCCGGCCGAGCAGTTGAAGCCGGAGTATCAGGAAAGCCAAGCCAAGCGCTTCGAAGCGTTGTTGACGGCTGCCGGTAAGCTCAAAGCTCTGTTCGGGGATTGGAAAGTCCGCTGGGGGGATATCAGCCGCATGCAGCGGCACGCGAATTTCGCCGAAGGGGCGCTCGTGCCCTTCGACGACAAGCTGCCGAGCATCGCCTGCCCCGGCGCGCCAGGACCACTGGGCGTCGTGTTCAATACCTACTACACACCGCTCTCGCCGCAACGCCGCAAGCAATACGGCGTCGTAGGGCATTCGTTCGTCGGAGTTTATGAATTCTCGAAGAACGAAAAGGTCAAGGCGGCGACGATCCTGCAGTTCGGCGAAAGCGCCGATCCGAAGTCACCCCATTATTTCGATCAGGCCCAGCTTTATGTGCAGCAGAAGTTCAAGCCCGCCTGGTTCGAGTGGGACGAGGTGGTCGCCAACGCCAAAGTGAAGTACAAGCCGGGCTGTCTCTTATACACATCTGACGCTGCCGACGA
>CAMFLN010000255.1 GCA_945957305.1 uncultured Planctomycetaceae bacterium
GACGAGGTCGCAGGCGCCGGCGGAAGACCAACGCCGCGACGAACACCCATCGGAATAGCCCTATGGTAGGTTTATGGTAGGTCGGTCTTCGCGAAATCGACGTAACTCTAATAGGCCCGGTGTGATTCGAACACACGACCAAGGGATTATGAGTCCCCTGCTCTAACCGCTGAGCTACGGGCCCGCGCACGCGATCATGATACGCGATCGCACGGGAAGCGTGAACGTCGCGCCGCGATGTCTTTTCCAGGTCGTATGTGATCAGTGCCTTGTGCCTGGCCCCGTGTCGCTCGTCCGTACCTAACGGGGACGGGCAATGGATTCGCCTCGGATGCGACTCGTTCGCAGCTTTCAAAAGAAGCCCAACGCAGTTGCTGGGCAACTCGCTCTCTGACTACCAAATCGACGAATAGTCAGACGAATAGTCACCTGAAGAGCTTTTGGCAATCAGAAATCGCCGACGACCCAAGTCGCGCTAGCATTGCCGTCGACCCTTCCCTCGCACACCTTGAGAACTGTGCCGTCCTTTTCGAGCGAAATCTCATACTTGTCCCCGTCGTTACCAGCTTGCCCCCCTGGTAACGTTTCAAACCATGCGGCAGCTTCGACGGCCGTGAATCCGTACGTGAATGGGACAGTGATCACTTTGACCTCTTTGTTCGCAGGCTTGGAGAACAGCGTCATCGAGAGGCGGACACCGGCAGTCCCTTTAACTGTGATGACATATTGATGCGGCGCCGTTCGGGCTGCGATGCAGTCGAGGTATTCTTGCCGCAGATGTCGGCGATCGACATACCATCCAGAAAGAAGAGCAATAAGTGCAATAACCGCGAGTAAAACTCGGAGCGAAAATTTTGGTGTCATCTCGACCCATTATCCGAGTGGAAATGTTTTTCGCCGGGACGTGCCGAGCACGCCACTTTCACGTCGCTAGGCCAACCCGACCACAGGCGGTGCCAGGCCGCAGGGCTGGGAAGGCTTTCGCCATGGATGTTCCCACTGTGTGACAGCTCAGGGTCTTGTCGCTGCGCTGCCAGGAAGGGGCCAACTCATGGCGTGAGCACTCGTCACGGCGAACAGCAATTCCCGTCAACGAAGGGAGCCGCACTCCAGAAACCATATCCTGCGTGGAATATCGCTACGGGGATTCCCTCGTTGCGGCACGTCGCGACTAGAAATCCTCTTCGAATTCCTCGTCGACGTCTCCTTCCAAATCGCCTTCTTCTTCGTCGCCGACCGTTTCGTCGAATTCGTCGATATCTTCTTCGAACTCCTGGTCGAGCGCTTCTTCGAAGTCGTCGTCGAAGTCGTCATCGAAGTCATCGTCGTCGATGTCTTCGTCCTCGGTCTCGCCCGCCGGTTCATCTGCCGGTTCCGTATCGGCAACGATCCAGGAATACTCGTCGGCTTCCGGGGCCGAGGGACCAGAGCTGGGAATCAAGAGCGTTGTCGTGCACTGCATGGCCATGGCTGCTGGTCTTTATTCCGGCAGGTCTCGCAAGAAGGATGTCGGAAAAGTCGCCGCCCCCTGGCCGGCAACCGCAATAAGGATAGACAGAAAAGCCTAGACGTTCATCGCTTGCAGGACAAGGGTCCCGCCAGGCCAGCCAATTTTAGGCCAAGTAGGCAGATCGACCACCGCACCAGCCGACCCAGCCTTCGGGCCGGCCGACCTGGTGAACCATTCAGGCTCGCACGACGAGCTGCAACCGCCGCGAAACTGCCGCAGTTTGTGACGCAAAAAGTAACTCCGGCGCCGCTGTCCCAGCCAAACCGCACTCACGATTGTGCCCCTGTAGCACGGTTGATTTCGGCTCAGTGGGCCGACGAGAAACTCCCGGTTTCACGGCGCGCGCTGGTCAGTCGGGCGCAGGGCATTTATATTTTGGAGCAGCCTCGGCGCCCGGCAATTGCGCCTCGCCGGGCGAAAAAATGGCGGTGTGTCCGCGCCTTGTTCTGGAAGAGGTCCAACCATGCTGTTCGACATCCGCCTGCAGGAATACATTCGCTCGATTCACGATTTTCCGAAGCCGGGCATCGTGTTTCGGGATATCACGCCGCTGTTGTCGAGCGGCCCGGCGCTGAAGGAGTCGATCCGGCTGCTGGCCGATCACTATCGCGGCCGGCCGATCGATATCGTGGCAGCGGCCGAAGCGCGCGGGTTCATCTTCGCCGTGCCGCTGGCGATCGAATTGGGCGTCGGTTTCGTGCCCGTGCGCAAGCCCGGAAAGCTTCCTTTCAAAACGCACGCCTTCGAATACGAATTGGAATATGGCAGCGATACGCTCGAGATCCACAGCGACGGCATCACCGAGGGACAGCGCGTGCTGCTGGTCGACGACCTGCTGGCGACGGGCGGCACGATCGAAGCCTGCTGCCGACTTGTCGAACGCGCGGGCGGACATGTCGCCGGGTGCGCCTTTGTGATCGAGCTGACAAGTTTGCGCGGCCGCGAACGCATCAAACGATACGACGTCTTCAGCCTGTTGCAGTACGAATAGCAAACGAGCCGTAGGCAGCCGGCTGAGGACAGCGGCCAGTAAAACCGAGGACAGACGCGGCCGGGTCGGCGGCGATTATCGATTCACGCCGATGAAGAAGCTGAACAGCTGCAATTGATCGCCGGGGGCATGGTGCACCGGCACGGCAAAGTCGAGCGCGATCGGCGCCGGTCCCATCGCCGGGATCGTGACCCGCAAGCCCAAGCCCGGCGCGACGCGGAAGTCGTCCCACTTCATCTCGGTGCTCGGTTCGACGGTACCGAAATCGGTGAACGCTACGCCACGCAGCATATCGTCGCCGGTGATCGGGAACATGTACTCGACCGAGTTGATGAACATGAAGTGACCGCCGACCTGCACGCCATTGTCCAGCGGCGAAGCACCGCGGAAATAGAAGCCGCGCAGGGTCGTATAACCGCCAGCAAAGAAGTTTTCGTAGATCGGCGTGTTCGACCCGGTGAAGCCGGTCTGATTGTTGAAGCTCAGGGTATGGCGTCCCGAGGTATCGGGACGTTCATGCAGCAGGAAGTGCTGCGACAAATTGATCGTGGCGCGCGGGAAGGTAAAGCTGCCAAACGCTTGTTCGAGCCCGATGTCGATGCGATGCCCTTGCGTGGCCAAGAAGGCGCTATCGCGGGTATCGTGAATCAATTCCCACTTGGCCGAGAAGAACGAGTTGTTGCCCAACACTTCTTGCAATTGCGGCGGCGGATTGGCCGGCGGATTCGAGATATTGACGTTCTCCGCCCGCAACGACAGTACCGTCGACAGATTCGGATCATACAGGAACTGATAACCGAGGCTGAAACGCCCGCCCAAGCGCTTTTCCGTCCAGTCTTGATAGATACGCGTGAAATACGACCCACTCGTGCCAAAGCTGATCGGCGTGTCGAACAAGTACGGATTGTGGAAATTGATCAAGTACTGTTGATAGACCGTACCGGGCGAGGCCTGAATACGGAATTGTTGACCGCCGCCGCGCCAAGCCGTGGCGTTGCGGATGTCTTCCCAACTGCGCGGGAAGCGACGCCAGTCGAAGTTCTGCTCGTCCAGCGTGATGTTGCCGATCAAACCAGCGTTGGAGTTCACGCCCACGCCCAACATCAAGCGGCCCGTTTGTGTCTCGTTGCCAATCACGTTGATGTCGACATCCGGAATGTGCTCTTCGGCGAGCGGTCCGATTCCTTGCGGATATAGATCGTTGGGCCCGGCATAACCCCCCGGGCTCGCGACTGCGCCGGCCGGAGCGTTGTCCAACAGCGGCGGAACGTTTTGCACCGGCTGCCCTGGGGCCGGCACGCCTGGGGGGGGCAAAACGGATTGGCCATTGCCCGGAGCTGGCGCCGCATAGACCGGCGGCTGTGCGTACCCTGGCTGCGCGTAACCGCCGTTCTGAGCGTAAGCCTGCGGTGGCGGCGCACTCGTCACGGGCGGCGCCGTAAACTGATTCGAGGGAGCATATCCCCCCGGAGGTGCATAGCCCGGGTTCGCCGCCGGAGGATAAGTGGTCGGGGGCGCGTTGCCATAGGCAGGTTGTGTGTATTGCGTGCGCTGCACCTGCGAATTGGCCGCGGGCGCCGCGTTGATGCGCGCGTCGGGGCCGGTGCGGCCTAGCGGTTGTTGGCCGAACTGGGTGTCGTTCGGGCTTTGTCCGCGAAACACGGGTGGGGGCGCGCTCGAAGACCACCAAGGACGGCCTACCGTGATCCGCTGCGGTTTGCTCGGCGCGACCTGACGCTCGGGAACTAGCTCGACGTCGGCACTTTCGCCGTCGCCAAACAGGCAATCTTCCTCGGATCCCGGCTCGGGATCGGGGCTTTGCCCGTTGAAGCCCATGCCGTTCATACCGCCGCCACCGCCCCCCAGGCCGGGGCCAGGCTGCACGCCGGGGCCTTTTTTGCGATTGCGCCGCGCGACTGTCACGGTGTTGTCATCTTCGTCTTGTTCATCTTCCATGCCGGGGCGCGAGAAGACGATCTTGGGCACTTGCCCTTGGGCCGGATTGCTGGCCAGCATTTGCGATGCCTTCAGGCGGCGTTCGCTGTCGCGCAGTTTTTTGGTGCTGGCAATGTCGCCTGTCCGCAACGAAAGTCGATTCAATACCGCCGTACGTCGCGTGTGCGGATTGTCGCCGCCGATCTTTACGTTGATCCGGCCGACCTTGTAACGGTCACCTTCCTCGATCTTGTACACCAGGTCGAGCTGATGCGACTCTTCGAGAAAGCGGGTTTCGGGCTGCACGTCGGCAAAGATGTAACCGACCTCGCCGTACTTGTCCTGTAAGCCGGTCATGTCCTTGGTCAGCTTCGACTGGTCAAACGGATCGCCGCTCTTGAGCTTTAGATCCTTGGTCAACATCTCGGCTTCGAGTTTTTGATTGCCGATCACCGAAATGTTGTTGACGACGTAGCGTGGACCTTCATCAATGATGAACGTCAGCGTCATCCAGTTTTGCTTTTCGTTGTAGGTCCATTCACGGCCCACGCGAGCACGGAAGAATCCCAAGCCGCGGTAATAGTCGGTCAGGCGGCGCACGTCTTCATTGATGCGCTCGTAGTCGACCTCGCCCTTGAATATCCACAGAATCGGTTCCCGCGATTGGACGATCTTCTTCAGCCGATCGTCGGGCGCGACCGTGTTTCCTTCGAAAGCCACGTCCCAGATTTTCTGCTTCAGCCCTTCGTTGACCATCATCCGCACGCCGCGATCGCCGGGGCGGGTACCTTCGATGATCGTGACCGTGGCCTGGGCGTACGCCTTGGAGTGCAGGTATTCCTCGAGCTTGGTGCGAGCTTCCTCGACCGCGTACGGATCGAGCGGATCACCGACTTTCAAACCGGCCTTCTTGGCGAGCGACGTCTCGGACTTCGCGCTGCCGTAGATGCGGATGTAGCGGATCAAGGGGCGCTCGACGACGTGATAGATCAGCACTACTCCGTCGGCCCGGCGCTCGTAGCGCGGCTCGACGCTGATGAACTGCTTGGTCTTGGTCAAACGCCGGACGTCGTCTTCGACAATGGACTTGTCGAGCGGCCGGCCCGCGCGCGATTTGACCTGCGTCAGCACCTTGTGCGCATCGACCGATTTATTTCCCTCGACGCGGACTTCGACGATATCCGGCATGCTGGAGACAGCCGCCGGCGGTGCGCTTTTCGGCGGCGGGCCTTGCGGCAACGGTCCCGGCGGAGGATTCGCGCCCGGCAACAACGACGGTCCGCCCGGCGCGCTGGCAGGCGCGCTGGGACCCGCGGCCGGAGACTGCCCGCGCGCTGCCAAAGG
>CAMFLN010000256.1 GCA_945957305.1 uncultured Planctomycetaceae bacterium
TGCCGCGGTACTGGGCGGCCAGGGAGAAGTTGCGGCGAATGAGAACGAGGCCCGTCTGCTGGCGGATGCGCTACGCGAAATTGCCAAGCGCAAAGGGCGCTCGCCGGCGCTGGCGGCCGCGATGGCCGATCCGCAAACGACCGTGTTCCGCTACACGCGAGTGCAGGACGGCCTGGTCGATTACTTCACGACTGAGGAAGTCGCCGCCGGTCGAGATCCGGCAGCCTGGCAGCAAGGTCCCGAGATCGGGCGGCGCGGCCAAACCTTGCAGCTGTCCGGCGAAGAGGCGGAGCAATACGGCGTCGCGCGCTATCTGGCCCGCGATTTCGAAGAGTTCAAGGCACATTACGGGCTGGAAGGCGATCCAGCGCTCGTCGAACCAAGTTGGGCACATATCTTGATCGACGCGTTAAACTCGCCCGGCGTCAGTTGGCTGCTGTTGCTCATTGGCGGCGCCGCGTTGTACGCGGAATTGCAGGCGCCCGGCGTCGGCCTCGGAGGGCTGATCTCGGCGCTGTGCTTCTTGTTGTATTTTTGGTTAGCCTATCTCGGGGGAACGGCCGGCTGGTTGGAAGTACTGCTCTTCCTGACCGGCGTAGTATGCCTGATGCTGGAAGTCTTCGTGCTGCCCGGCGTGGGCGTTTTCGGTCTGGCTGGCGGCTTGCTGGTTGTGGCGTCCTTGGTGCTTGCCAGTCAAACCTTTGTCCTGCCCCGCAACGAGTATCAGATGACGCAGTTGCGCAACAGCTTGCTGCTGTTAACGACAGCCGGAGCAGGCGTGGTGGCGCTGGCGGTGCTGATCAATCGCTTCCTGCCGCATGCCCCCATGTTCAACCGGATGATGCTCGCGCCGCCGACGCCGGAAGAGCTGACGCTGATTCACCAGCGCGAAGCGGTGGCGCGGTTCGATCACCTGGAAGGGCAACAAGGGAAAACAACCACGCCGCTGCTGCCCAGTGGAAAAGCACAGTTCGGCGAGGAGTTGGTCGACGTCATCGCCGATGGAGAAGTGATCGAACGGAATCAACCGGTGCGCGTCGTCGAAGTGCGGGGCAACCGTGTCCTGGTGCGGAGAGTTACTTAGCGGCACAACGCGCCTCCAGTTGGCATCGGCGAATGTCGCGGCCAACCTCGGCGAACCTTTCGGCAGCGGCCGTCTCAATTATTGCGCACGCAGGGAACAACACTGATCGGCGATATGGATTACCTGTTCTGGGCGACAATTTTGTTGAGCGTCGGCCTGATTCTGGCGGTGCTCGAGGTGTTCGTACCCTCGGGCGGTCTGCTGGGATTTTTGGCGTTCGTTTCTCTCTTCTCGGCTGTCGCCCTGGCCTTTCGCCACGGTCCCTGGTCCGGAATCAGCGTGTTGGGCGTTGCGGTTTTCGCCGTGCCTGCCGGCTTGATTTTCGCGCTGCAGTGGTGGCCCAAGACGCCGATGGGGCGGCGCATCTTGCTGCCGCTGCCCACGCGCGACGAGGTTCTGCCCGATAGCGACAAGCGCCGCAGCCTGAAGAGCCTGGTCGGTAAGATCGGCAAGGCGAAGTCCTTGATGCTCCCCAGCGGCGCCGTAGAGATCGAAGGTACGACAGTGGACGCGCTGAGCGAAGGGATGGCGATCGAAGCGGGATCGTGGGTCAAGATCATCGAAGTACGGGGCACGCGCGTCGTGGTACGCCCTACCGAAGAGCGCCCTACGACAGCCGTGCCACACGACGAAGCTCTCGATCAGTCGATCGAGTCAATTGGTCTCGATCCGTTCGAGGATCCTTTGGCTTAGGCGGCCTGCTGGTGACATTTCGCCGCCGGTCCAGCCTTCGGCCGACCATGCTGGTGTTTTTGCCGGTTTTCCCGGCCCCGGGCGGGAAAAAAGGATGCACGCCAAGCGCGATTTGCGCCGCTACAATTAAGCGGCGTGAATCGGGCGGCCTCCGGCCTTGCGGCGGCCGATTGCAAACTGCTTAGGAACCTGCTCCATGGCGCTCTTCGCCGACACGGATATCAGCAACGTTATTTGGATCGTGATCTTATTCGCGCTGCTGATCGGCGGCCTGATTTTTTTCGCGATCTTCGCCCGCTATTTTCGACTGTACGTGCAAAGCGTCACCACCGGCGCAGGGATCGGCATTTTCGACCTGCTCGGCATGACCTTTCGCAAGGTGAACCCCACGGTCATTGTGCGCAGCAAGATCATGGCCGTGCAGGCGGGCTTGGGCGAATCGACCGGCATTACGAGCAAAGCGCTCGAAGCCCACTACCTGGCCGGTGGTAATGTGCCGCTAGTGATCCGCTCGATGATCGCGGCCGCTAAGGCCAAGACCATCGACCTCGATTTCAAGCTGGCCACGGCCATCGACCTGGCCGGGCGCAACGTGCTCGAAGCCGTGCAGACGAGCGTCTATCCGAAGGTAATCGATTGCCCGCCGCGCAACGCCTCGCGGCAAACGCTGGATGCCGTCGCCAAGAACGGTATTCAGTTGAAAGTCAAAGCCCGTGTCACCGTCCGCGCCAACCTGAACCAGGTCATCGGCGGCGCCATGGAAGAAACGATCATCGCGCGGGTGGGCGAAGGAATTGTCAGCGCGATCGGCTCGGCCGAGACGCATCTCGAGGTGCTTGCCAACCCGGACCGCATCTCGAAAGCTGTGCTCGCCCGCCGGCTCGACTCGCAGACCGCCTTCGAAATCGTGTCGATCGATATCGCGGACATCGACGTCGGCCAGAACGTGGGTGCTCGCTTGCAGGCTGATCAGGCCGAAGCGGATATGCGCGTCGCGCGTGCCAATGCCGAGGGACGCCGCGCCATGGCCGTGGCGCAAGAGCAGGAAATGATCGCCCAGATCGAAGAAAGCCGCGCCAAGCTGGTCGAGGCCGACGCCGAAGTGCCGCAGGCCGTGGCCGATTCGATTCGCGGCGGAACGATGGGCATCCTGGATTACTACAAGCTGCGCAATGTGCAAGCCGACACCGAGATGCGCACCGCGATTGCCGGCGGCGGGGCCCAGAACCGCAACGGACAAAAGGCGCAGCAATCATGAACCTGCCATTGCTGTGGGCCGATTTTGACTGGGTCAAGCTGGTCGTCCCGTTGATCATGTTTGGCGTATGGGTTTTCAACCGGTTGATGGGGGGTGAAACCCCCGCGGCCAAGCAAGCCAAGGCCCGCCAGCAAGCCCGCGCCAAGCCGCCCCAGCCCGCCGGCGGCGAACGCCAACGCGTGGAAGACGAGGTGGGAGAATTCCTGCGCCGCGCGGCCCAACAGCGGGGCGCCCGCGATCCGGTCGCTCCGCCAGCTGGTCCTCCGCCCAAGCCTCCGCGTCCGGCGCGAAAGCCTCTCGACCGCGACGAGCGCCGGGCCGATACGGCTCGCGCAGAGTCCGAGACGTCAGCTCGTGCTCCCGAGCTTGCTCCCACGATCGGCAGTCGCTTGTCCCAGCGCAGTGTGCAGGCCGTCGAAGTCAAGCAGGCGGAAGCGGCCATGGAGTCGCACCTGGCCGAAGCGTTCAGTCACCAGGTCGGCACCTTGGGAGGCGAGAGGCATCCGCTCGATACGGACGAAGCCGTCTCCTCGCCCACCACCGACGTGGCGGCAATGCTGCGTGATCCGCGCAGCATTCGCGACGCCATCATTGTGAGTGAAATCCTGCGCCGACCAGAAGAGCGCTGGTAACGGGCTGACGGGCGAACGTCCTTGCGGGGGGCGCTGTCATAGGGTCAGATTCAACGTGCCGCGCACAGCGTGCGCGTTGATCCGCCGCTCGAGGCGATCCGAAGTATCACCGCCGCAGGAAGGCCCGCCCGAACCGTGAACCCTCCCCCTCCCGCGGACAGCGCCCCGCGCACGGACAACGCCCAGCGATTGCCGGCGAATGTAAAATTGCTCGGCGCGACGAGCCTGGTCAATGATATCGCCAGCGAGATGATCTATCCGCTGCTGCCGGACCTGCTCAAAGGGATCATGGGAACCGGCTACCAGCAGATCACGCTGGTGCTGGGCGTGATCGAAGGGATCGCCGAAGCTATCTCCAGCATTCTCAAGCTCTTTGCGGGCAGCTGGTCCGACCACACCGGGCGTCGCAAAGTGTGGATTGTCACCGGCTACACCATCGCCGCCATCACGCGACCGCTGTTGGGGCTGGTTGTGTATCCCTGGCAGGTTCTCTCCTGCCGGGTCGGAGATCGGTTGGGAAAAGGAATTCGGTCGAGCGCCCGTGACGCCGTGATCGCCGAAAGCACGCCGCCAGAAATCCGCGGCTGGGCCTTCGGGTTTCACCGCGCCATGGACCATCTGGGCGCGGCGATCGGACCTGTGCTGGCGACACTGTTCTTGTGGCAGTGGCCCGATCGACTGCAGACGCTCTTTCTATTGACGATCATTCCCGGCATCGTGGTAGTGCTGATCTTGATTTTCGGGCTGCGCGAGCCGGTGCGAAGCGTCGCGGCCGGTCAACCCTTTGTATGGTCGCTGGCGCCCTTGAGCGGAAACTTTCGCCTGTACCTGGTCTCGCTGGCGGTCTTCACGCTGGGAAATTCCAGCGATCTGTTTCTGCTCGCTCGCAGCGGTCAGTTGGGCGTCTCGGAGCGGATGCTGCCGATCATGTGGTTTCTGTTCCACGTGGCGAAAAGCGGCGGCAATTTGCTCGTGGGCCGACTGGTCGAACGCATCGGGGCTCGTCGGCTGATCATCTTCGGCTGGCTGGCCTACGCGCTGGTCTACTTGGGCTTCGCCCTGGCCAGCGAGGCGTGGCACGCGTGGGCGCTCTTTCTCGCTTACGCGGTGTTTTACTCGCTGACGGAGCCACCGGAGAAAACGCTGGTGGCGCAACTTGTCCCTGGCGAGCGCAAAGGGTTGGCCTACGGCTGGTACAACTTCGCGATTGGCGTGGCCGCCATGCCAGCGAGCGTGCTGTTCGGCTTTCTGTACAAAGACTTTGGAGCGCTCGCCGCCTTCAGCATGGGCGCCGCTTTGGCGCTCGTGGCCGCCGCGCTCTTGATGTGCGTGAAACAGCCCGCCGCACACGCCTGAATCTTCACGTCTTATCGGCCACGATCTCGAAGGCGCTAGCCACCTCGGGCGGAATTCGCGCGAGCGAGAAATTATCGAACTTGACGAAGGCCCATTCCGTGGCGGCTGTGACCAACAGCGCTCCGTCGCTGCGGCGAATCATCTGATAACGGCGTAAACAGGAGAGGCGGCGAAAATCGGCGACCCAGGTCCGCACCGTTACTTCGTCGCCGGCGAAGGCCGACTGCTGGTACTTGATCTCGTGCGAGCGGACGACAAACCCCGCCCCCAGCTGCTCGTATTTTTCGGCGGGCCAGCCTTGCGCGGCCGAATGGGCCAGCGCCGCAGCCAAAGCCCAACGCAAGTATTCCAAGTTGTTCACATGCCCTAGCCGGTCAATGTGCTCGGGCGTGACAGTCAGATGGTGTTCGTAAACGGCGGGCATGGGGAAATGATGAATGATGAAGGCAAAATGATGAATAGAAAACCCGCTGGCAATTGAACGTCCTCGGCCGTCACTGGACGACTTGTTTCGCCATGCGTCGTCAGACGGCGGTGAGACCATCATTCTGCTTTTGGCCCTGGCGTCCACCCCTTGCCCCGATTCCGGCCCCCCGATATCATGATTCAAACGAACGTTTGACAGAATTGGATCTTGGCCAGAAGCGACTGAGCCCCCTTTCATGGTTCCCCCGGCCGACACTCGCACGCAAATTCTCGACACGGCCGAACGGTTGTTTGCCGCCCGTGGCATCGATGCCGTGAGCATTCGCACGC
>CAMFLN010000257.1 GCA_945957305.1 uncultured Planctomycetaceae bacterium
GGACAGGCTGCCGCGGCCGAATTTGGCGGCGTCTATTGTCTGGCCTTTGCGCCCAACGGTCGTTGGCTCTATGTCGACGACCTCGACAATCGCCGCATTCGCCGCATCGATTTGCAGTCGGGCGTTGTCGACACGATTGCGGGCAATGGCCAGCGCGGAGTGCCCGACGACGACAGCGACGCGCGTCAGGCCCCGCTGGTCGATCCCCGGGCCATTGCCGCGGATGAGCAGGGCAACATCTATATCCTGGAACGCGCGGGCAACGCCCTGCGGGTCGTCGACAGCCACGGCAAAATTCGCACGGTCGCAGGGACGGGCGCCGGGGAATGCCGCGACGAACAAGGGAATCTGCCGCAGCCGATGAAGGGGCCCAAGCACCTGTGCGTCGACAAACAGGGGAACGTTTTGATTGCCGACACCGAGAATCATCTGATTCGCAAATACCTGCCGGCCGAAAAGAAGCTGATTCGCATCGCAGGAACAGGCGAGGCAGGCAGCGGCGGGGTGGGGGGCGCACCATTGTCCGCATCTTTGAAGCAACCGCACGGCGTACTAGCGCGCGAAAGCGGCGAGATTTTTATCGCCGACAGTTCCAACGATCGCGTGCTCAAGATTGTGCCGTGAGCGGCGTCAGTCGAGCAGGACGGCTGCGCTTGATCTGCGCCCTGCTTTCGCAGTTCGCGGAAACGGCGTCTAGTTCCCTGCGTGCGAGGGAGAAAGCCAGGTGTCGTCGACGGGTTCCTGGCGCACGGGCTTGAGTTGCTGCGCATCGAGGCGTGCAAATGCCGCGTTTAAATCAGCGGCGAAATCGTGCCAGAAGTCATTGTCGCGCAGCCGAATTGGTTCGAATTCGCCGCCGCGCGCGACGTTCCGCAGCGTCTGCTGCATACGATAGACCGGGCCAGCAAAGCGATTGCTCAAACGCAACACGTCGAACGTAATCGGCACGAGCAGCAGGCCGCACAAAGCCAGTCGCCCGGCCATGCCCCACAGGTCCTGCTGCCAGAAATAGTCGAAGAAGCTCGCCTGCTCGGGACCCGTGGCAATATGCCAGGTGAGATGCAGCATCTCGACCGTGATGGCACAGGCAACCCAATAGGCCACGACGCGTGCGACGAGTGCCCCTTGGACCTTGCCATCGACGAACAGGATCTTGCGTTTAAAGAGCGTCATGTTTCGCCTCGACTATTAAGGACTTTGCTCTGGCGCTCGGGCCGCGGCGATCACGCCGGATGAAATTTCCGGTACTCGCGTTGGTCCCGCCGGACCGCGAGAGCGAAGCTCCGACCGTGGCCAGCGCTGCAGAAGTGTTCACGCCCAAGGAGCGCGCGCCTGCAACGCTCACGGCCAAGGTCAAACTCAGCAGTACTGCGTACTCGACTGCGGTCAGACCGCTGTCTTCGCGCAGAATTCGCAGAACGGCGTCCAGGGTGCGTGCCATGTGAAAACCCTATGTCAGGCCCCACACTTGTCAAAGTTCTAACCCCTTTGCCGGTGGATTCTTAGGGCGTGCTGGGCGCGACGAATCTGCCACCGCCAGGCTTTTGATTGGGTGGCGCGTCATGGGTGCGCAGAGCACCGTCCTGATGGGGGGGCATGTCTGAAATGCCAGGATGACACGAAACCAGCTTGGGGTTTATCCCCCCTACGAACTTATTGGCCCGAACTTTGCAGCCAGCAAGGCGGAAAGGCAGCTCCGGCGACACGTCGCACCTTGTGAAGCATCACCGCCGCCTCCCCGCGGACAGCCACGCGATTTGCAAAGAGCCGGGTAGATCGCAAAGATACCAGCATTGGTTCGCAGATTCGCACAGTCCGTGGGCAACAAGCGCTGGCCAGTCGAATTTCCCCCGTTTCGCTTTGGGAGTAACAAACGATGATCCATCATGCTCTGAAAATGGGACTGATCGTTGCCGTTCTAGCGCTGGCCGCGAGCAACGCCGATGCTTTCGGTCATCGACGCGGCTGCGGGTACGGGTACGGCGGCTATGGCTGTGGTGCGTACGGCTGCGGGTACGGTTATGGCTACGGATACGGTGGTTATGGATATGGTTATCCCGGCTATGGTTGGTACGCCGCGAATGCCGCGAGCGGGACATCCGCCGCCATGGCGCGTACCGCTTCACAACAGCCAAGTAGTGTAGCGCCCCTAACCTCAACCAGCATGCGGTTGACTGTCACGGCGCCGGCCGACGCCCGGGTGATCATCAACGATCGCCCCACAACCAGCACCGGCGAATTGCGTCGCTACACATCGACAGGGCTGCAGCCGGGCCTGGGCTACGATTATCGGGTCCGGGCCGAATTCGTTCGCGACGGCCAGCCCGTGGTCGAGGAAAAGACCGTCCAGGTCAAAGCCGGTCAAGAGGCCACACTGACATTCGCCCCGTCCGCGGCCTCTCAAGTTGCGACCGCAGAGCCCGCGCCCCAGCGCTGACGCGTGGTGCGCGCGGTAACGACAACTCGAGCCGAGAGAGGCCCACTGGCGATGGCACCGGCAGGCCCAAGAGCAAACTTCGCGCTTGCGCAACGACGTCTGACTGCACCGGCGAACGCTCGGAGGAAAAGCTGCGCGCGTCGGTTCTTGCCTTAGTTGAGCCGCTTGCCGCACTGCGTGTAATTCGGTTGGGGGCAGTAGCCGGCGTAACCGCTACCGCCGCCGTAGCCAAACAGGCCACGGCCGAACCCGCCAAACATATAGTCGCAAACACTACGGCTACGGCAGCTGTGGCCGGCCTGGCTGTGTTGGCTCAAGGAGGCCACGGCGATAACGACCAGCAGCGCCAACAAGAGACGTCGCAACATATTCAACTCCGTTTGGTAAGTGTTGCGTGGGCAAATGATTGCGGGGAAACTCCTTCCCGTCAGGCTCATCCCGAGCCTCGACAAGTCAGACCTCGCGCCAGGTGGGCTAAGTTTTCATCGGCCGAATCGACCGTTATTCGCGATGGCAATACGACTGCAGCGCAAGCCTGCTTGACTCCGTGGACACGTGTAATCGGAGCATTCGGCACAATTTCGCCAGGGCGAAAGGTCCGGCTCGCTAGAGCGAACAGGCCAGCTCGCCAGGGCGAACGGCCCGGAAGAACAAAGCGCCACACGAACCAGGGTCCAGGGCCCCAGACTTGCCCGCGGACTTAGTTGTTCGGTTTGATCGCGTAGACTTTGACGCTCGCTGCGTAGTCATTCACGTTGTAACGGCTCAGCAATTCTTTGATCCGGCCGTGCAGGTCGTCGGAACAGCACGATACCATGGGCAGTGACTCGCTCATCCCGGGCGAGCAACAGCCGGCCTGATTTTCCACCTTGGCGTAAGCATTCAAATCGGCGCCGCTGTCGATCACTTCCACCGCCCCGAAACCGGCGGCGATGAGTCCTGCCCTGTAAGCGGCGAGGGGAATCGCGCCCGCGATGCAGCCCACATAGGCCATCAGGTCATTGCCAATCTCCGGGGGCAGCGGTTGCTTGAGGGCGATGTCACTCACGGCCAGCCGCCCTCCCGGCTTCAAGACCCTGGCAATCTCGCGAAAGACTGCCGGCTTGTCAGGGGCAAGATTGATCACGCAATTGCTGATCACGCAATCGACCGAGGCATCCGGCAAAGGCATCTTGTCGATCGTGGCCTTGTGGAATTCGACATTCGATAGCCCCGCCTTGGCGGCGTTGGCGTTCGCTAAGGCCAGCATTTCGTCCGTCATGTCGATGCCAATGGCCTTGCCCGTGGGACCGACTTTCGCAGCCGCGAGGAACACGTCCAGTCCTCCCCCACTTCCCAGATCAACGACGGTTTCGCCGGGCTTCAAACTGGCGAAGGCGGTGGGATTGCCGCACGAGAGCCCCATATTTGCTTCGGCTGGAATCGACGCGAGCTGATCGGCCGAATAGCCGAACGCCTCGGCCACGGCCCGCACGCCCTCGTGTTCGCTCGAGAGCCCCTTGGTCGCAACCAATCCGTATTTTTCTTGAACGATGTGTTCGATAGACATGGCTTCGACTCCGCTGCAATAGGTCGCGATGGAAATTAAAACGCGCAAAGGGCAAGGACGATCGTCACGGGCACGTCAACCAGTGGCTACGGTTTCGGCGGCACTGCCGAAGCGGAACCGCTGCTGCACAGAAACAGTTCGGTCCTTTTCATACGCGCAGGCAGATATAGTGGGGCAAAAAGAAACTCAACAGCAACGACGGCGCAAGCTCGCGACTTGCTTGTTATCAGTGGCGAATTCCGGCACGTCGGCGCACGCCAGGCAATCGAGCAGCTTTGCATGAAAGTTGCTGCGGACCGGGGTGAGCCGGTAGTAACTCCAAAGTCCTTCCTTGCGGGCGATCACCAGACGGGCCCGACGCAAGTAGGCTAGATGCCGGGAAGCAGTCGGCTGCGGAACGCCGAGCACGTCCACAATATGGCACACGCACAGCTCCCCATCTCTCAGCATGTTGAGAATGCGCAAGCGCGTCCGATCCGAGACAGCCCGGAACTTCGCTTCGACAAGGGTGGTAGGTTTAGTTTTCATATTCGCCTATGCGAATATTACGGATTGCGATCGCACGGTCAAGACTGTGACCAGAAATGACCCCCGGCTCTCAGCGTCGCCGAGCCAATTCGCACGTCCTAACCGTGTCGTGGCCTTTCGTGTCTTGACCCATCGGGGCCCCACCCCAGCCTGTCGTCGCCGTCCGACGGAGTGCGGCGGTGACTAATTTAACGGAGAAATGCGAATCGCCTCTCATCCCCCGGTTCTCTGCCAACGACGGCCAGGTTTACGGAATACATACGTGGTGGCCGCAAAAACGGGGCGTGACGAGGCCGGCCGAACCGACTGGCGAACTCAGATACTCTTCGTGGCTGAAAATCAGAAATGGGGATGCGGCGACTCTTTCGGCCGTAGAGCGATGACGGACGACCGCTCGAATTTGACCATCAAGCGAAGGGGCATGGCCGCAAACGGGCCTCAAGACGTTACCCGCGCAAACACAGCCCGGGTTAGCGTCAGCTCTGGCGAGAGACGAAAAAAGACTGACGGCGTGAGCCGTAAGTCTTTTGATATCAAAAGTACCGGAGGTGGGACTTGAACCCACACGACCTTGCGGCCACTGGATTTTGAGTCCAGCGCGTCTGCCATTCCGCCACTCCGGCTCGTTCAGGCGAGTCCTAGATTTTGACGACCAAGGGGCGAGCGGTCAATCCTCGCCCCGAACCCGGCCAAACAGGGCTGCTGGCGAATTTCCGTGCTCGTCGACCCCTGGATCTCTGCTCACGGCAGTTTCTTCCGCTGGGCGAGATCGAAACGATCCCCCGGCTTGAGCGCGAGTGGCTCGCCGGCTTGTGCCGTGGTGATAAAGGCCTTCCCCCGCCCCAGTAGCGTCATCGTGTGGCCGCGGATTTCGGCGCCGATTCCTTCGTCGAGCGAGATGCCCAAGATTTCGGGATACAGGCGCACGACCTGCGACATTTCCTTCACACGCGAGCGTTGCGAGACGTGAATATCGAGGGCCGTGCGGGGCAGAAAGCCCAGCCCGCGCTCGTAGCCTTCGGCAATGATGTTGCGATTGCCCAGCGGGTCGCCGCGGACCATGAACTCTCCTTGAATGGCGGCGCCGGCGCTGCTGCCGCCGATGACGCCGCCGCGGCGCAACACGTCGCAAAAGAGCTCTTCGGCGATGGTCCCTTCGTAGGCGTCGACGTATTTCCATTGGCGTCCGCCGGCGAACCACACGCCACGAGCGCGCCGTAAGGCCTCGACGAAAGGCGGTGAATCGACCTCGGCCGGCGTGCGC
>CAMFLN010000258.1 GCA_945957305.1 uncultured Planctomycetaceae bacterium
GTCCACAGGATCTTGCCGCTGCGATTATCAAGACAGGCTGTGCCGTAGGTGCCAAAATGAACCCACAGTCGGTCTCCCTCGACGAGCGACGTGGGCGAGGCGTAGCTGTTCTTGACGTTGATCTTGGCCGGTTCCTCGACGGTGAAAACAGGAACGTCAAGCACCAGCCGTCCGCTGCCACGATCGACCAACAAGGCATGTAGCGCGCGGCCGTCGTCAAGCGCCGTGGTGAGCCAAATCCGATCCTCGATAATGACAGGGCTCGACCAGCCACGCCCCGGTAGGGGCGTTTTCCAGGTAACGTTCTCGACTTCGCTCCATGTGGTCGCTAGCCCCGTGGCGTCGGCATGCCCTTGACCATCGGGCCCGCGGAATTGCGGCCACTCCTCGCCAGCCAGGCAGCGGCCTGCAGCGAGCGTAAGGCAGAACGCCAGACAAAATCGCATCACGACAGAGACTCCAGCAGCGGCAGGCATTCGAGGCGGGCTCGTACGGGGCATCTTTAGAATACTGTCGCCTGCCAAGGGTCGCCACAGCGCGACGGCGGAATGATTGCCGCGTGCTCGCGGGAGGCCTAGACTGAGCACCCGATTCTTGGCGGTTTCCCTTCGTCGCACGATGCGAGGTTTATCATGGCGTGTCGCCGCACGGTATTTTCCTGGTTCGTGTTCGGGGCGGTTCTGGCTGGCTGGGTTCGCCCCGCGCTGTTGGCGTCCGAGGTTGACGCGGATGGCTTCGAGCGAATCTTCGACGGGCGAACTCTCGACGGCTGGAAAGGCCAGGACATGTCGTTTTGGAGCGTCGAAGACGAGGCGATCACCGGCACAATCTCGGCCGAGCATGCCCCGCCGATGAACCAATACCTGGTTTGGCAGCGAGAACTGGTGGACGACTTTGAGCTGAAGCTCGATTTTCGCCTGACTGGCTCGGATACCAAAATCACCAATGGCGGATTTCAATTTCGTAGCCGCCGCCTGCCCAACGGCGATGTGGCCGGCTATCAGGTCGACAACAATTTTCAACAGCCGTGGCGAGCGCGACTTTACGACGAATTTGGTCGGCACGATCTAGCGGTCGAAGGTGAGCAAAGCGAATTTGACGCGGCGGGACAGCGGCATGTCAAACCGCTTGAATTCGCCGGCGGAAAGCCGCCGGAATTTCGCCTCGACAAGTGGCATGAATATCACCTTGTCTGCCGGGGACCTCTGTTGCGGCTGTACGTCAATGGCACGCTGATCGCGCAATGCACCGACCACGATCCGCAACAATACGAAGCGCTCGGCGTGTTGGCGATGCAATTGCATACCGGCCCACCGCAAAAGGCCCAGTTCCGCAATCTGCGGTACAAGAAATTACCGCTCGCGCGGCCTATCACACCGCGGCAACGGTTGCTGGCCGAGGCAGCGCTCGATTGGCAGTTGGGCGAGCGCGTCACGGCGCACCAACCCCCCCTTGCGCCGTCCGGCACGATTACGGTCGATCAGGATGCGGAGGGTGTCGCCGCACATCGCGGGGCCAAGGTCGTTCGCGTCGACACGGGGTACCTCGACGCCGGTAAGGACTGGAACACACCCGGCAAGGCCATCACGATCTATCTGCGCGCCCGCGCCGCGGAGGGAAACTGGAATTACGGCCTGTTCGCCAAACGGGGCGATCACGACCATGTAAATTTCTGCCTATTCAGCACCGATCTCCCGACCACGACGGGCGATGACATCGGCTTCGAAGTCCACACCGACCAAGGGTTCTTCATGGCGTCATTTCCGGTGAACCCAGTCGATCCGTTAGCCTGGCACGACTTGGTCGGACGCTATGACGGTCGAATGGTTCAGATCCTGTGCGACGGAAAGCTCATGGCGCAGACGCCGGCCGGGGGCGAATTGACACAGAATAGCGAGCCGCTGCTGATCGGTGCTGAAACTGACAAGGGAAAGGTCGGCCGCCTCTTCCGCGGCGAAATGGAGCGAGCGTCCCTTTGGACGCGCGCACTTTCCGACGAGGAAGTGAAAACGCTGCTCGATTTGAAACCCGAATAAGCAGAAACATCCGCAGAGACGCAGATCG
This sequence comes from uncultured Planctomycetaceae bacterium, assembly GCA_945957305.1. Taxonomy (GTDB): domain Bacteria; phylum Planctomycetota; class Planctomycetia; order Pirellulales; family JACPPG01; genus JACPPG01. Next base: position 2,065 of record CAMFLN010000258.1, read on the forward strand.
GCCATGCGATCGCCCAGTGAATCCGGGCGATTGTCACTCGTCTTCTTTTATCTGCGCTTTCTGCGTCATCTGCGGATGTACTTGGACTCTTCCGCGATTGCTTGACGAGGCGAAGCTTATTTCTTCTTTCCCTTCGGATCGAGGTTTTTCTTCAGCTCTTCCTTCTCAACGGTTGACGGGATGCCGTCGGCCGGCACGTCGCCATGCGCGGCCCAGACCAGCGCGTTGAGAATCAATTTGCGGAAGTACTGGTCACCCCAGTTGATGTGAAAGTGCCCGCCGGTGAAGCCGAAGCCCCGTCCGCCGTCCGGTCGTTCGACAGCCCAGGCCAACACTTCTTCACGTCCCGGATGTTCCTTGGCGGCCGGCGTTCCACGAACTCCATCGGGCGGAGTCGCTTTGACGATCGGGATCACCCCTTCCATCTCGGGGCGAAAACGCATGTTGAAGTACCACTCGTCACGAATCGCAAATGGCTTCACGCCATGCGTGATCGGATGGTCGGGCAGGCTTTTGATCTCGGCGACCCAATGGGGGTTGATCGAATAACCCGTCTCATAGTAGCCGCCGATCCAATCCTTGAGCTCAGGCCCTCCTTTATCCTTGGGTACCTCGACGGCGTAGTGCACGCAAACCAGCCCAACCCCCTTGGCGATCAGGTCGCGCATCTGGGCGAGATTGGCATCGCGAATCAGAGGGTGCCCTGATCCGCCGTCCATGTACAGCATCACGGCGGCAGCGCCGTCGAAGGCCTGCGGATCCTTAGGCCAGCCATTGAGGTGCGCGTCACACTTGATTCCCTTGACCTGGTCCAAGCATTGCTTGAGCAACAGAACTCCGGCATTGAATTCGTGGTCTCCCGGGCCATGGCTGGGAGTGCCGGCGACCAACACGATTTTCTTTTCCTGGTCCTCGGCCTGAGCGGACTGAACAAGCGTGAACCGGCTCAACACGACTGCCAACACGAGCAGGAAACGCAGCGAAGCGGAAATCACCTGTGGAAAACCGAAGCGGGAAGTCCAATCACGAGGGCAAGTCATTTCATCCATTCCCAGGAGTGACGATGCGAGAGAATACAGTCGCGCAACCTGGCGGCCCAGGTTGGATTCTCATCTTACACCGCCGCCCAGGGGGAATGAACCGCCTAGCGGATGACGAAATCTATGCACCAAGAAATGGTGCATTCGCCGGGGGCCGCGGAAAGTGATACTTTAGCCCGCGGTTCAGCGCTTGCGGCCGAGACTGCGCGGCTGCTCGAGCAGCGGTTTAGTGGCTCGGCGGACCTCCCCAGTTGCCTGGGGTGCATTATCGCCCGTCACGGGCAGCGGCGCCACGCCATCGTCTAGTTCCGCTGCTTGTTGCGACTGATCGTAGGAATTAGTGCTTTCAGGTGCTACCGGTGAATCCGCTGGGCTCGTTGACTCGACCGCAGGCGGTAAGGGGATCTGCGACGGGGCCAAGCCGCCAACGGCTTCTGCCTCTTTTTGCGGCGCAGGAGGACGCTTGATCTGGTCGGGTTGCGTAACCATTCCATGCAGTGTTGCTGGCCGTCGCGGCGAAACGCTCTTCTTCGGCGACGCTGCGACCCGCGGTGATGTTGACCGTGCCTTGCGATCAGAGCTTTTCTTAGTGACCGGCGCATCAACCGCGTCCTGCCCCTTTTTCATGGCTGGTTCCGACGTCGCATCAATGAGCGCGGCGACAGCGTCGTGGGGGCGCACGTCCGCTGCCGTCTGGCCTGCGCTGCCAATGGATTGCGAACGGACTGTGGTCTCGTCGGAGGGCGCTTCTTTTTCAACCAGCGACGCTGACTTCTGCTGGACGACATCTGCAGGTGGCGGCAGGGGACGAACGACCATCACGACCGGGCGCCGAGGCGAGGCCGAAAGCTGCGACTCCTCGCTGGAAGTTACCCGCGAGGTCGGACGCTTGACGTCTCCTGCAGCGCGAACGGCGTGGCAGCGACCGCCCAGGCTCAAGGCAGCCCCGAAAGCAAACAACAGAGTTCCTAGTTTTCGCGATCCCATGTTGCGTATCGCTGGACCCGAGTGTCACCCAAAATAACGAACGATTACCGACACGCACGTTTGCCGGCTGTGCCTAGGAATCGTCGAATTGGGCTTGTCGCCATGAGACCATGCATTATGACCGCGCAACCTTGACCGGCAATGCGCGTCAGAGCTTGGGCAGCTTCCGGGAGCGGAACAACGCGCAAACTTTCTGGCGGACTAACGTCCAGAGGCCGCGATGACCTCACCGGCGCGTGCCGATTTTCCCAACGTTAGCGATGCGCGAAGAGATAGCAGTTGAGACGAATGCGTCCACCTCGAGGACAAGCGAATAGTTCGGGCGCCGGCGGATGTTACTTAGCCTGATGCCGGGCGAGAAACTGCACGATCTGCTCGGCGATTTCTTCGCCTTTGTCCTCTTGTAGGAAATGGGCCGCGTCGCGGATCGTGATCGCGGGCTCGTCTTTGGCCGTGGGAATCAGGCGGCGAAAGAACTCATCGCCACCGGCCGTAATCGGATCACTATCCGAGAACATGACCAGCGCCGGCTTGTGCCATTGTTTCAACGCCTCACGCGTGCGCGACATCACCGGGGCCGCTTCGTCTGTCGGGGAAATCGGCACCAGCAAGGGGAACTTCGCAGCGCCGGCTTTGTACGTCGCGTCAGGAAACGGCGCTTCATAAGCAGCCAGGATCTCGGGCGAGGGATTGGATTTCGTGGCCCCACCGATGACGAACGCGACCGGCAGATCGGTCATCTTTTCGGCAAAGCCGCGCCAGGCGGCGAATGCGGCGGCGCTCTTCTTCGCGGCCTCGGTCTGGGGTGCTTCGCCCGTCGGCAATCCGGTGTTCATGATGACGAGTGAGTGAAACCGCTCGGCCATTTCCACCGCCAGTGGCAAACCGATCAGTCCTCCCCAATCCTGGCAAACTAGCGTGATCCGCTGCAGGTCGAGGGCCGTGATAAACTGCGCCACCGTGTCGTGATGCAGGGCGTACGTGTAGTCCGCCCGCTCGCCGGGCTTATCCGAGCGGCCAAATCCGATCAAGTCCGGGGCGACCACGCGATGCCTTGTGGCCAGGATCGGCACCATCTTGCGATACAAATAGCACCACGACGGTTCGCCGTGCAGGCATAGAATTGGATCCCCCTTCCCCTCGTCAAGGTAGTGCATCCGCAAGCCGCTCACCTCGACATAGTGCGGCTCGTACGAGAACCCAGGCAGATTCTGGAAACGTTCGTCGGGCGTGCGAAGGACTTTCATAGCCTGAGTTTCCTGTAGGAGGTTGGTCTTCGTGCGGCAGCGGCAACCCGCGCGTGCGTCGTACGCTACTCGTGCGCCACGCGAATGAGCAGCTTGCCAAAATTCTTACCCTGCATCAGGCCGAGAAACGCTCGCGGTGCGTTTTCCAGCCCTTCGATAATGTCCTCGCGATATTTGATGTTTCCAGCTTTCACCCAGCGTGCCAGCGTCCGCAGCGCTACCGGGTACTGGTCGTGGAAGTCGAAGACGATGAATCCTTCCATTCGGGCGCGATTCACGAGCAACATCCGGCCCGGCCGGGGCCCGACGGCCGGTTTTTCCAAGTTGTACTCAGCGATCATGCCACACACAGCGATCCGCGCGCGCTGATTAATGTCTGTCTCTTATACACATCTCCGAGCCCACGAGACGTAGAGGAATCTCG
>CAMFLN010000259.1 GCA_945957305.1 uncultured Planctomycetaceae bacterium
CGCTTGAGCTTAGGCGCGGGAGTCAGCGACGTGTTACCCGGGCTGGACATGGACGTCCTGGCCGGCGGAATGTTTCCGGCGTCCGAGCAGTTGGGCGATATCACGTCCGTGAGCGTCAATAGTTATTGGATTGGCGCTGGCTTGACGTGGCGCTACGGCCGTGGCGCTTGCGGGATGAACTGAGCCGCGGGGAAACGGCAGGCGAAGCGTATGCCGGCTCACTCTGCCTTTTTGGGCGGAGGAACGTCAGCCGGGTAAAGATAGTCCATCACACGCGGTTCAGAGAACGGCGACAATTCGTACATCACCAGTCCCGCTAGCTCTTTGTGGAATAGATGAAGTCCTGATTTCTTATCCGGTTGTGCCGGAAGATAGCCGCTGTTCTCGCGATCGACGAAGACCATGACCGGCGTACCATTAACACGCGCGAGCATGGTGGTGGTGTAGCGGCTCAAGCCGCCGAAGTACGCCAGGCCGACCATGTGCGTACCCTCGGGCATGGCGGCCAGTAATAGCCCTTGCCCCTGCCGCTCGAAAAATGTGGAAGCAAAAACGTGGTCGTCTTCGCACACCCAGGTTGGTTTGAATCCTGCGGCCACGCGCTGTTCGTAGATCGTGGCCAGCGGAATCACCGGGTTGTATACCGGTCGCTTCGTCTGCGAATAATACTGCCAACCAAGCACACCCCAAACGACGGCCGCTGCCGCTGCGGCGCCGATCAGGGACAGCGCACGCCGCGAAGTGCGTGGGATCTTCAGGATAGGCTTGTCGGCGGCCGCCGACGCGCGCACTTGCTCCAGTAAATGGGCCGGAGCCGCGGGAGGAGGAAAACTGCCCTGCAGGGACGCATTGATCTGCTGCTGCAAACGCAACTCCGCTTGCAATTGGGGACTTGCCGCCAGTTCAGCCTGAAAACGCGCGCGCGCCTCGGCGGACATCGTACCGTCGAGGTACGCGTCGAGATCGTGGGCGGCGGGTTTCTCGGGCCTGTCACTCATAATCGCGTTGGGTCGCTCCCCTTTGTAGAGCTATAAGGCTGATTCAACCGCGCGCGAAGCTGTTCGCGCGCGCGGTGAACGTGGCTCATGGCCGTGCCAGCGGGAATTTGCAACGTCGCCGCGATTTCGTCGTACGAGAGCTGCTGCACGGTCCGTAACAGCAAACACGCCCTAGCGATCTCTGCCACATCGGCCAGCGCGGCCAGCACTTCGTCATCGAAATCCTTCTGATACGGCGTGAGTTGACCATCCCGGCCCACTGCTAGGGGTGAGGCATTTTGCGAAATCGCGGAGTGCGCCGCCGACTGGTCCAAAGTCAGCGGATCGGTGGGCAGGGTGCTTTGGCGGCCAAGCTTGCGAACATGATTGAGGGCGGTGAGTCGCACGATCTGCGCCATCCAAGCAGAAAAGTTGCTTCCCTCCTGGAATTCGCCGAGTTTGCGCAGCGCTACCAGCGCCGCTTCCTGAACAATGTCGTCGGCTTCTGTGCGGTCACCGGTTATTGCGGCCGCGATCAGCCACAGCCGTTGGTAGGCCGCGGAAAGTCGCGACGCAAATGCTTCCACGTCAAGCACTGGCAGTCGCCTGCACCCCCATCGATCTTGCGACAGCGCGGACAACTCAAGCTGTCAATTCCTCGCCGAGCGCTCCCGTAACGCCGCGAAAAACCACCAAGTTTGCAACTGTCCTGTACCGATACCTTAACCCCCTCACGCTCGCCCAGGGGAGCCCCCTTGTATCAGGCGATGGCATCGGGCGATGCTGGGCTCCATCGCGAGAGGGCTCTGCACCGGCCCTGTCACAACTAAATGTCGCCGCAGGGCCGATTTCTTGCGGTTGTGGCGAAAAGTTCGCCACGAAAGCTTTCGTGCGAGCGGCTAGTTGACCGTCGTGCCGATGACTTCTCCGTCGCTGCGCGTCGACAGAGCCTGGTAGGTGCTGCCATCGAGCGAGGTCGGCAAAAACACAACGTGCCCATCGGCATAAAGAAAATTGACGCCGGTGCCATGCAGGCTGAAGAATTGATTGATTTCGCTCTGCGGATCGCCGGGTCCGCGTCCTGACCCGGTATGGCCGAGCACCATGCCAAAGCTGGGTTTAAGTCGCGGGAGAGCGATTTCTCCCTTCTCCTGCTCGGGAAACATTTGTGCCCCGGTAACTGCTCCCACCCAGGTGGCCTCGCCCAGCAGGTAAGCGCGCTCCCCAACAGCTAAGGTTTGCGACGTACCGTCGGTGATGTCGGCGAAGCGTGTCCGGCTATTGCGGAAGAAAATGCCAGCGCCAACGGGATTCTGGTCGCTGGGCCCCATAACTCCCACGTAGGGAGCAAAACCGACTTTGCAAATCAGCCGCGAGGGATTGCCTGTCGCGTCACGCACTTCGGCGGGCCAGGCTGGGTACTGAATCTCGTTTGCCGGGCAGAGCAAGCTGGGCATCGTCTTTTGCCGTATGCTGTTCGCCGGATCTTCGATCGGTAGCGAAAAATTCAATCCACTCCAGATGCCCGACTGTTCGAGCTGCGGCAATAACATGGCACACCATCCCCAACCGGGGCCGGTCTCCGTGCCAGCGGACGATACATTGCTCAGATACCCCGGCGGCAGCACGGTATGTGCCTCGTGGTAGGACATCAGGGCAATACCGATTTGTTTCAGGTTGTTCGCACATTGGGTGCGCCGCGCCGCGCTGCGGGCCGCTTGCACAGCAGGCAAGAGCAGGCTCACGAGGATGCCGATGATGGCGATCGTCACCAGCAATTCGACCAGCGTGAATCCCGCGAGCGCTCGATCGGCAGTCGAGAGCCGACGGCTCAGCGCTGAAGCGGGAGCCGTGTCGCTCGCCCCACGCGCGAGAGAAGCTCTGCGAGCTACGTCGGAGAAAACCGAACGGGAATTCCGCGCCATGGGACCACGCGTAAACCAAGGGCAGCTGGCTCGACAAGGTGACGCTTTCGCAATGTTAAACGTCACCGGCTGCAAAGCAACTGCTTTGTCAGACCGTACCGCTCTATTTCGCCTTGCTTGGCTTATGGACCAGCTTTTTCCCTGTTTTGCGGTGGACACCCAATGTCTTGCGCAGGGCGCGAATCCCTAGCAGGATGCGGGTTTTCGCGGTTCCCAAGGGAATTGCCTCGCGTTCGGCAATCTGTTGGTGTGTCAGCCCGGCAAAATAGGAGAGCGAGATCGCCGATCGCTGCTCGGCCGGTAGCCGTCCCAAGGCCTGATGGATATGTTGCGCTGCTTCGACTTTGGCCAGCTCCATCAAGGGATCGTTATACGGCGCTTCGATTTGCGGCAAGGCCCCCGTGGCGTCAGGCCGGCGGCGGCGCACAAAGTCGAGCAGCCGTGAGCGCGCCAGCAGCGTAAGCCAGGCCTCGGGCGACGAGCGGTAAGGAGAGTAAAAGCTGGCGGAACGCCACACCTGCTGGAAGGTTTCTTGCAGCACGTCCTCGGCATCAGCGCGATGCCGGAGCGAGCGGATCAGCATCCCCAACAGCCGCGGAGCGTGGCGGTCGTATAAAGCCGCATAGGCCGATCGATCGCCGGCGACGATGTCAGTGATCAGTTCCTCGTCGATGGCGGTTTCCGTATTGCCGCCAGCGGTGCGCACGGACGCTCCCGAATGCCGGCCGGAAACGTCATTTTCGAGGGCAGTTTGCCGTTCCCGCACGTTCGCTTCCTTGATGCCTGTTTCTGAGGCCGAGAGCCTGTGCTGCGGACCGCTGGGCCGAAACCCTCGCCGTGCATGTGAGAATTCACTCCGAACAAGTGAATCTACGGACTAATGTCGCACGTAGGAGATGTCGGCAGGTCACGGCGGCCTGATCCTTGCCCCCTGCGCTGTGGATGCGCGCCAGCCGAGTGCCTTGCACTGGCAAATGTCGTGGGAAGCGCCGAATCTTGCACGAATCTGCGTGCGGGCGAAGTTTATTTTCCGAGCGGCAGAATCAGCTTTGCCGCGCTAGCCGCACGGATCGAAAAGAGCGGCATCAAGCCGTTCGAGAGCGCACCGCCGCGGCGTTCAGCCGTTCGGCCTCGGAATACGCGTCATACATGCCCCAGATCCAAACGGCGCAGAACGTTACGAATCCGATACAGAGCAACATGAGCAACGTGTTAACGAACTGCAGCACAATCAGGGCGATGCCTTTGCCGATTTGCCCGTTATAGATCTGTCCCAACCCGGTCCAGAAAAAGCTCAGCACAGCCGCCAGGCCGGGGTTCTTGCGCGGTTTAGTCCCCTGCTGAATGCGCGACAAGCGTTGGGTCGCCGGGCTTTGCGTGAGCGCTTGCGCTCGCATGACGGCCGACGGCATCTGAAACTGCTGGTGACAATAGGGACATGTCACCACCTGGTCCGACATCTGGCCATCGTCCAATACGTGTCCGCTGCAATGGGGACATGCCGCATGCATGACGAGTGGTCCTGCGAAAAAATCGAAAGTGGGGGCCGGGGCGTTCCTCTACGGCAAACGCTGACAGGGTATTCGCTCGCCACGGGGGTTTCTTATCCCTCCACAGGTGCGGAAGACTTTGCCACGCACTTGCCCTAAACGCTGTTTTCCTTGGGTGTTACGTTGTTGGCGCGAGATTAGACAGCCGATTCCAACATACTTAATCGCAGCAAGTTCAGAGCTTGCTTGGCAGCCCGAGTTTTCAGCATGTCAGGCGTGCCAAAGTGGGGGGCCGATCGGGTCGTGACGCCGTCGGCCGTGGCCAGGGCGATGAACAACCGTTGCGCCGTCTTGTCGCGCCCCGTGAGGGGCGGAAACTGGCTGACCGCCAGCGCCAGGTCGGCGCCCAGTTTTTCGCGGCAGCCGCGGGCCATCGCCTCGACGACTTCGGCGCTGACGGGAGAGTACTGCAAAACGAGGTCAGCCGGCACGCCGAGCAGGCGCGTGAGCGCGCCCTGGTTCGGCACGACCAGCCCCCCCAGAAAGTTACTTTGCTCTGCGGCCGCTTCGTGCAAACGTTCAGCCACGAGCCCGCCGGTGCCCCATTCCACGGTGGCCAGTGAAAGCCCACGCTGCTCCAGCAGGCGAACGACGACATCTTCGAGCTCGTCCTCTTCCTCGCCGTACACGACATTGCCCAGGCATTCGTAGATCGTGGCCACGGTGGGCTCGGCCAGTGCTCGGCATTCCTCGTCGCTGGCTCCCTGCGAGGTGATGCGCAAAGTGATCGTGGCAGCACTCACCGTGATGCCGACGGTGGGCGTACGGCCACGGCGAATCAGGTCGGGCAAGCGCCCTTCGAGCTCGCTTTCGCTGAGGCCGAAACATTTAATCCGCCGATGTCGAATCACCTGCGGCGCGCCCGAGAGCTTGACCAGCGCCGGACGCACCGTTTGCTCCCACATGCGAAACATTTCGGCCGGCACGCCGGGCAAGGCGAAGATCTGGCTGGCCTCGCGTCCGGCCCGTGGTACCTCCAGGGCAATGCCCGGCGCCGTGCCGACGGGGTTGGGGATGATTTCACTCCCTTCCGGGAACAACGCCTGCACATTGTTCCGCTCGGGCATGTCGCGACCGACGCGGGCGAACAGGCCGCGAATGTGTTCGATGACTTCCTCGTGCAGGACGAGTTTGGTGCCGGCGATTTGGGCTAACACTTCGCGCGTCAAGTCATCGGCGGTCGGTCCTAATCCGCCGGTAGCCACCACGACGTCAGCACGTTCGGCGGCAGCGCGAAAGACGCGCACGTTGGCCTCGAGATCGTCGGCCACCGTCGTATGGTAGAGGACGCGAATGCCT
>CAMFLN010000260.1 GCA_945957305.1 uncultured Planctomycetaceae bacterium
GCAGCAGGCCGCGCGACGTGGTCGAGCGTCGCGCCGAGTTAGCACTGCTGCAGGCTACCGGCTTTCGTCGCGCCGTACTTGCGCGGATCGTCCTGTGGGAGAACGCGCTCCTACTTGCCGGCGGGTTGGGCATCGGCACGTGCGCTGCGCTGGTCGCCATCATGCCGCAATTAATCGCCGGAGGCGCGCACCTGCCGTGGGCCGGAGTCGCGATTACCCTGCTGCTGGTGTTGTGCGTCGGATTGGCGGTGGGCCTGGTTGCCGTGCGCGCGGCATTGCGCGCCCCGGTACTGGCAACACTGCGTGGCGATTGAGAAACGTGTCCGGCTATTCTTCGCCGAACTCATGCAGGCGAGCGTTGAACGTCGCCCGGCGTTTCTTGCTAGCCTGCCGTTTGCGCTGGCGGCGACTGCGGGCAGTGAGCTTATTGAGCAGAGAGTCGCCGAAAACGTCCAAGCGGTTCGACTTCAAATGGGAATGCTGCACGACAGTGGCTCCTGTTTCGTGTGGAACAACACATCCATTCCCTTCGCATCTTCCCTCACATACAAGTCTATAATCAAACGCCTGCGAGAATCAATTTTTTTCAGGGTGCGACTAGCGGCCGCGCCGTAAAAAACAAATATGCCGATTACGATTGACATCGGTGGCGAGGGGCGTCATCCCGGCGTAATCAACATAAACCGTAGTCGCTCAAAGACCTTGGGACGCGAGCGCGGCGAGCCGATCCCGCGCCTGATCGTGGCGCGTGCCGACGCACTGCCCCTAGCCACGCGCAGTGTTGATCGCGTCTATATCGAGCGGACGCCGCTCAGCCGGGCGGCCTTGGCCGAGATCGCCCGTGTCGTAGTGCCCGGTGGCAAAATCATCCTGCTCCACGTTCCCTTGGTCGACGAAGATCGCCACGGCCTGGCCCGCGAGTTTTTTCCAGGGATCCTTCGACGGCAATTTTTTTTGAGCCATGGTCAATGGTTGCAGCAAACCTGTATCGAATGCTCGACCGGATAGAGTAACAGGCCTGCCCATCAAACGGTTGCACTCGCGCTGCGTTACGGTCATCCCGTGCTCCTCGGGCGCTACATTCCTGCCAGCTAGCATTGCTTCGCCTTGACTTCGAAGGCACGTGCTTGCTATTAGCTCGCAGAGCACTCTTGCCGCGTCGGGCCTTCCGTGCGCCATTCTCTCTACCACGAGGCCGAACGATGTCTCCGTTGACGGATGCCGTTGCTGGCCCCTGGCAAATCATTGAGGCGAGTGACAGTCTATCGCCTGAGCCCGCAATGCGCGACGACCGTTGGCTGGCGAAGCTCTGCGCGCCACGTGTCGCCCTGCCGATCATGTGTCTCGTCTTACTGGCGATCTTGCCCTGGGCCGTTTATCGTGCCGAGGCCGATAACGGCTGTGATCTGGCTGACTTTCTGCGGGGCGGCGATTACCTTCTGGAACATGGCTGTCGGCATCCATGCACGGCACTCAACCGCTACTTACCATCGGTCGACGTGGCCTGCGCGGCGCTCGCGCTGCTGCCAAGAAGCTGGACTTCGATCATTTACTATTTTGCGAATGTCGCATGCTGGTTTGCTTTGTTGATGGTGGTACACAGCGGTTTGCTGCCGCCTGTACGCTCGGCGATGAATGTCCGTGGGTTAATGGCCGCCGGTTTGTTGACGTTGGTCATTGCGATCGATGGATTCCTCGTCGGGGCATTCCATCTGCTCATGCTGTTGTTGATGGTCGCAGGACTGGTGCACGCGGTGCGCGGACAATTATGGCGGGGCGGCACCCTGCTGGGACTGGCCATCTGGCTCAAACTGCTACCGATCGTCGGCGTGGCTTACTTGCTGCTGCGCCGCAGGTGGGGGGCGGCGGGCTTGGCACTGCTGGTGGCCCTGGCGCTCGATGCGGGTTTATCAGTAGGCGCGTTTGGATGGCGGCAAGCCTGGGTCGAACACGTCACCTGGGTCGAGGGCGGCCTGCTGTCGACTGTCGCAGGACAAATGCATGGCGACGTGGCAGGTGACGCCGATCGAATCACCAATCAATCCACTTCCGTGCTGTTGCGGCGTTTTTTAACCGTGCGCGGAGGACATCCGGAACTGGCGATCACTGATCTCTCCAGCTCGGCGCTTTCGCTGGCGACCGGTGTGCTCCTGTTGATACTTGCCATGTTGCCTGTCGCAGCCTTCTGGCGGCAACGCGGCATGGATTCTTATGAATATGGGGCGGAAATCGCGCTCGTTGTGCTGTCGACCGTGTGGTTGTCTCCAGTAGTGTGGAGTTACCACCTGACGGCGGCACTCCCTGCCCTTGCGGTGGTCATGGCTCACCAAGGCACGGAAACACGCAAGCAAGCGATGTCGATTGTCTGGCTGGCGGCAATGTCACTGTTCGCCTGGCCCCTTGCGCGCGCGGCCGGTCACATGTGGTGGGCCGCGCTCTACTCGGGATGGCAGGTGATCGCGATCCAGCGACAAAGCCCATCCTCTGCGCCCGTCATTGAGCCACGAAGAGCGACATGGCGACGCCTGCAAACGCACCGCACTCAACTACCCAAGGGTGGGTTGGCAACGTCGGGCAACTCGGGCCTATAGTAACGCAACTGGCCGGGCAGAAATAGCGCTTCGAGCTGGGCTCCGTCTACGAACCATGTACAGGTCACCATCCTGATTCCCTGCTCATCGGCGCCAATTTTTTGGACCTTCATCGGCTGATCACCGCCGCGTTGCATAACTAGCTCGCCGACTTTGTATGGCATTCCCCTCACCTATCTCGGCGCATGAAGGCGCACGCCCGAGCGCTGGATCAGAAGACGAATAGGCCCAAACCGCTTCCCGGCGACTTCATCCCCTCCCAGGCTCAATGGCACTCAATCATACCGTATCGGCACGGCGTGGGAATCCGCGCGCAGATAACGTCGCTCTAGCTGCAGAACTCCGGCCGAAATCGACAGGCAATGCCCGTCGGGTCGACTGCGGAAGGCCAGCCAACTTTTTGAGCAAAACACCGTCACCTCGGGGACGTCGCGGGGTTCTAACCGTAGCCATTTCAGGCCCAATGACGTCGGCGTACTGGACCCTCGCTGCTTCGAGAGAAAACACCGCATGCGTAGCAAATTCACTTTGATGCTCCTGATTGTAGCCGCGGCCTGGATCCCTTGCTCCGCGCCGCAATCGGCGTACGCCGACAGCATTGTGGGAATTGCCGCGATGGGGGCCAGTGAGACACAGGGCACGACCTACGACGGGAGCTGGGTCCCCTATCTGGCCAATGACCGTAATCTCAACTTTGGACCAGCTCAGTCCTACAATGTCGCCATCGGCGGTAGTTCTAGCAGCGACCTGCTGGCCGAGGGGCAACATACCGATGTCGCCCAGCTGGTCAGTGGTGGGAAAGTGAACCTGGCATTCCTCACCGTGGGTGGGCTCGATTTCCCGCCGGTGTCAACGAAGATATTGAACCATACGCTGAACGTGCCGGCATTCGTGAATCAGGTCACGGGCAATATCACCACGGCCGTTGATACGATCCTGTCCGCGGGTCCGACACGAATGATCGTGCTGAGTGTCCCCGATATGACGCTGACAGGAGGAGGGCAGCGAACCCTGACGACCGCGGCGTCACGGCAGTCGGTGCTGGATGTCGTCAATGCGGTGAATACCACGCTCAAACCCGAGATCCTGGGACGCGGCCAGGTCTTCGTCGACTTCGAGGCGGCGATGCAGCAGTGGTCGAATCATCCGCTCGTCATTGGCGGAGTGACGATCAACACTCACGACGAAGGAACAAGTCCCGAGCACCTGTGGTTAAACGACCTGCACGTCGCGACCGTGGGCAATGCAATCTTTGCGAATCTGATGCTCAGCGCCATCAACAAAGCTTACGACCTGCACTATCCGTTGTTCAGCGACCAATACATTCTGAATTTGGCAGGTCTCTCCGGATACAGCGGCGAGACGTCGAACATCGATTACCAAAGCTTCGTCTATTTGCCGACGCCCGAGCCTTCTTCGCTACTATTTGCCGCTCTGGCTTTCAGCTCGCTCTTTCTCGTGTGGCGCAAAAAGGCATGATCAAATCGCACGGCGTGGATCGATTTGCGGTGCAACTGGTCAACAGAGCGAACTTTTCAGAATTGGCAACTCCCACTCACCGCTCTCGGACGTCGAACTTTTGCACACGGTGATTGAAGGAATCGACAACGTATAGAAAGCCGTGCTTGTCGATTGCCACTCCGTGGGGAGCATAGAATTCTCCGGCTTGGCTTCCTTCCTTTCCGAAGCCCTTGATGTATTCACCGGCCGTGGAAAACTGTTGCACGCGCCCCCCAATTCCGTTGATCCATAGCCTATCGCCGGCATCCATGCAGATACCGGTCGGACCGCGCATGTTCAATTTCTCAAAGGCCGTAAAGTATTGGCCGAACCCGCCAGGCTTTGCTTCCGTGCTACCGAAGTGGGCCAGCAGCTTTCCCTCGGAGCTGAACTTCTGCACGCGGCACAGAATTGCTTCGGTCGTGTAGACGTCCCCCTTGTTGTCGCAGGCTATGAAAGTCGGCCCGGCGAAAAACGCCTTGGGATGCGGGTTGCCACCGAACTGGCCTGGTTGAAAGCCCTGCTGGCCCCACTTCGTGAGAAAGTTACCTTCCCGATCGAAGACTTGCACGCGACGATTGCACTGATCGCAGACATAGACGCGCCCTGCGCGATTGATGGCGATCCCGCCCGGCATGTCGAACTCGCCGTCGCCGGCGCCGAACTTTCCCCACTCCCGCAGCAGTTCTCCCTCGGGCGAGTAGACGGCGATTTTATCGCGTTGTCGCGGCTGATCATATTTCGAGGGAGGAATTCCGGCGTGCGCGACGAAGATTCGTCCTTCGCCGTCGAGCGCGATCCCACCGGGGAACGGCGCGACGGAGAAGGCGGCCAGGAACACACCCGTTGCCGAAAATCTTTGCACACGGGCATTGTAGAAATCAGTGACCAAGACCTCGTTGGACGAACTGATCGCGATGCCTATCGGAAAATTGAACTGTCCGGGATCAGAGCCCTTCTCGCCCCACTGCAACAGGGAGCCAGCTCTTTGCTCAGTCTCGTCGCCGGCATATGCAGCATGGGCGCCGGGAATGCAATTCAAGAATGCGAGCAACGCCAGGAAACGAAATGCTAAATCGGGGCGAGGCATGATGGGGGCTACCCTGAACGCCGCGAAAGCCACCGCGACACGAGAGTCGGTCCGTGTACGTGACCGCGTGGCAACAATGATTGCCACAGTAGACGATGATTCTGCCTTGCGTGATGCGACAAGATTCGTCGCAAACCGTTACAGGACAAAGAGCGGAGGGCATGGGATTCGAACCCACAACCCCTTGCGGGGCACCACATTTCCAGTGTTTTTGATCCGTCCTCATCACATTCCAACACCGTCTGAATTCCGAAATTTTGCGGGTTGTCAACAATGCCAGCCATCACGAAAATGGACGCGGGCAAGCAACTTTTGGTAACAGCTCCGGTAACAGCAGCCATCGTTGTTGCCTGGCATAAATCGGGATGGACGACGCCAGATCGTTTTCGTTGCGTTGCCTTTGTGACGCTGTTCAGGACGCGCTATTTCGCGCCAGCGTCATCGAGAGCGTTATCCGTAACGACGATGAGCTGAGGGATTATTGCCCAAAGCACGCGGTAAGGCATCTTGTTCGCGCCTATCTTACGCAATTTGAAGGCGCCTGCGAAGTACTATGG
>CAMFLN010000261.1 GCA_945957305.1 uncultured Planctomycetaceae bacterium
GAGTTCGGACACTGCGAGGAGAAAGAGACGCCACCTCTGCAGCCAGCGCGCCGCTTCCTTCTGACCAAATGTTGTTTTCAGAATGTCCAGTACCTCGCCGTGGTGCGCGTCGAGGTTTTCCAGCCATGCCAGGGCGGTGCGCTGGTAGTGTGTCCCGTCCCATCGACATTGCTGGATCAAGGTCAGGTCACTATCAAATTGCCGGAGCAACGTGGCGCTGGGCATCATCCCGCCAGTGAAAAAATAGCGCCCCATCCAATCGGCGGACGATTCCGTTTCGAAAGGATAAGCCCATTCTCGATGGCAGAAGTGATGCACGAACAATCGTCCGTCGGTCTTGAGCCAAGTGGCAATCCGCGCGAGCAGCAATTTGTAATTCCGCATGTGTTCGAACATCTCAACCGACACAACGCGATCGAAGGGGCCAACGCCGGCGCCCTGTGGTGGCGCGAAGTGATTCATATCCGCGGTGATCACGCGCAGGTTCGCCAATCCGCGTTCTGCGGCGGCGGCCTCGATGAATTCTCGTTGCCGGAGCGAGTTCGAGACGGCCGTAATGCGGCTCGCTGGATATTTTTCGGCCATCCACAGCGACAGTGAGCCCCAACCGCACCCCAACTCCAGGATCTCGTGGCCGTCCTGTAGTTCGGCATGTTGACACGTCAGGGTGAGCGCCGTCTCTTCAGCTTCGGCCAGTGAACAGTCAGCCTCCGGAAAAAAGCAACAGCTGTACTTCAGACGCGGACCAAGCATTGCCGCAAAGAAGGCCGCGGGAAGTTCGTAATGTTGTTCGTTCGCCTTTTCAGGAAGCGGCGCGATAGGGCCATCATGGAGTGATCTCTCAAAGTCGCCGCGTTCAGCCGTTTGTGCTCGGGCGGCTTCCGCGCAATCGATGAGGCGCTGTTGGCAAAGGCGGCGAATGGACCGCCTTGCGAACCAGTCGGGAACGAATCCACGCTCCACGGCCGCGATGCCAATGCTCAGCAGACTCATAGGGCACTCCCCACGGCGCGCGCGGTTGGGCGACTGTCGACTGTCGCGTCCGCACCGCTTGATGAGAATCCCGAGTGATACGAAGTGGCGGCTGCCTGAGTGATGGCAAGTGGATCACGACGGCAGGCATAATTGTCAAAGACCATTTGTACGACGCCGACATGCCGCTCTTCAAAGGCCGCTTCGCAGTAACAGAGGTAATACTGCCAGAGACGCAGCAGGTTCGTGGAATAACCCAATTCTTTGGCCTCTTGCAATCGACGAGCCAGGTTGGCGCGCCACCTGCGAAGTGTCTCGGCATAATGCGGTGCCATATCTTCGAGATGCACCAGGCGAAACCGGCTGACGCGGCCCACGGATTCAAGAATCGACGCCACGCTCGGCAGGCATCCCCCGGGGAAGATGTAGCGGCGAATGAAATCGATGGACCCCAAATATCGTTGATAGCCGCGATCGGGCATCACGATCGCTTGCAGCAGCATCGATCCGGCGGGCTTCAGCAGCGCGGCGCATTGCCGGAAGTAGGTGTCCAAGAATTCATGTCCGACCGCCTCGATCATTTCAATCGAGACAAGCTTGTCGAACTGGCCCTGCAAGTCTCGGTAATCCTCGAGCCGCAAGTCGATCTGATCGGCAAGGCCCGCCTCGCCAATACGTTCGCGCGCCAGTTCGAATTGCGCGCGAGAAACGGTGGTCGTTGTGACCCGACAGCAGCAATGCTGTGCTGCATGAACGGCAAAGCCTCCCCAACCGGAGCCGATTTCGAGCAGCTGGTCGCCGCTGCCCAGCGCAAGCTTACGGCACGTCCGGTCAAACTTCTCCCGCGATGCCTCGGCAAGCGTGGTGGTCGCGGACCGAAAGATTCCGCACGAGTAGGCCCAGGTGTCATCCAACCAGAGCTGAAAGAAGTCATTGCCCAGGTCGTAATGAGCGCGAATATTTCGCTGACTGCCGAGTCTGGTGTTGGCATTCCATCGATGCACAGCCTGCTGCAACCAGCGAAAGAGACGAGAGCCGGGACCGTCAAGGTCGTTGAGCGCCGCTTGGTTCCGCACCAAGATACGGAACAACGTCGTCAGGTCATCGCAATCCCAGTCGCCACGCATGTAGGCCGCCGCGCCGCCCAGGCTGCCGCCCAGCAGCAGCTGACGGTAAAAGCGCGAAGCGCGCACGCGCACCGTTGCCGCTAGGGAGCCTTCTGTTCCGAAACGCGCGCGTGCATCGCCGTCAACGAGGTGCACCGCACCATCAGAAATCCGCCGCAAACCGCGCAGCACAAACTGACGCATGCAGCGGTCGATCAAGCCAGACGCCTTGGTGGGGAATTCGGCCATGGGGTTACGAATCATGAGGGGACTGATTGCTCTGCTGTATCTTGTCGCTGGTTGCGGGCTGCCACCGCCGATCGCTGTGCTGCTAAGTCACGCGGCGTTGCCGTTTCTGTTCGCGGATGTGGCACGAAGGGGATGCCTTTAAGCCAAATTAATACCGCTTGCCAGTAGATCCGCGCCAACACTTGCGCCGTCATGAATGGGTAGCGCACCAGAACCTTGGCAAGATTCTGCGACGTGAAGGGCAGGCGGTTGAGCACTAGCGACGCGGCAAAAGTTCGTTGGCCGGCCTGCAGGCATCTGATACCCAGAGCCAGACGCCGACCCGGCGCGGTGATGCGAAAGCGATAGTCGAGGTCCATCGTCATGAAGGGAGAGACATGCAGCTCTTTGGCGTGCCGCGCGGTGAAGACTTTTCCAGGCTGTAATTCACGCAAATCCGACACGTAGCATCGTCGCTCGCGCCAGGGTGTATTGGTCACCTCGGCAACGACAGCCTCGACACGATCACCAGCGACGCTGTAGCAGTAGTAAAAACTGACGGGGTTCATCACAAAGCCGAAGTACCGCAGATGAGTCAACAGTCGAATCGGGCCTGCGGGCCGCCAACCGGTGCGCGTCTCGACCAGGTTACGCACGGCTGTTTCAAGTGGCTGCTCAACCGGCCCCAAATAATCCGAGCGACGAAAGGTGGCAAATAGCTGGAGCTTGTCCGACCATACGCCGCACGGTCCGAAGAGTTTTTCCAACTCGGCCAGATCCACGAAGACGAGGAACAGCCGATAGCGAAAGCTCCTCGCTAAGGGGCCGAACCGGCGGTGATGGATGTGCCCTTCGTAGATGCAACTGTGCACGGTTCGATTCTCTGGTCGAATTGCTGGGCGACGGCGATCGCACTCTGGACGCCGTCCTCATGAAAACCATATCCCCAATACGCGCCGCAATAATGCGTTCGCCGCTTGCCGCTGATCTCCTTGTGACGGCGCTGTGCAGCGATCGAGGCCTGGGTCATCAGCGGATGGTGGTACGTCATGCGGCGTAACACGGACTGCGGGTCGATCGCACCGTCGTCATTCAGCGTTACGAGAAACTGCGTTTCGTCCTCGATGCTTTGCAGCCGATTCAGCCAGTAAGTCACCTTGACCCCGGTGGCCGCTGCAGCCGGCACGTGGTAATTCCAGCTGGCCCAGGCGCGCCGCCGCCTTGGCAGCAGCGAGGTATCCGTATGCAGGACGGCTTCGTTGCGCTGGAAGGTAAAAGCTCCCAGGATTTCGTTTTCGGCCGGACTCGGGTCTGCGAGCAATGCGAACGCTTGATCTCCATGTGTCGCAATAATGACGCGATCGAAGCATTCCGGAGCTGCGCCAATGAATTCGAGGACGACCTCGTGCGGCAAACGCCGAATGCGTTGTACGGGGCACGCCATCCGGACGGCGAACGTCCGGGTGCGACGCATCGCTTCGATGTATCTGGCTGCCCCGCCCGAGATCGTCCGCCATTGCGGCCGATCGGCCAGGGAGAGCAGGCCATGATTGACGCAGAACTGGACAAAGTGGCGAGCTGGAAAATCGAGAATGCGGTTCGGCGGCGCCGACCAAATCGCGGCCCCCATGGGGATCAAGTAATGTTCCCAAAAGCACTGGCTGTAGCGTTCCCGATCGGCGTACTCGCGCAACGTTGAAGTGTGATCATCGCCATAGAGCAGTGCTGGTGCCCGGCGGTTGAAACGCACAATGTCGCTCAGCATTCGATAGAACGTCGGCCGGGCAAGATTCGTGCGCTGGGCAAAGAGCCCGTTAATTCCTGTGCCGCAGTATTCCCAACCTGAACGGTCCGAACGCACGCTGAAGCTCATGTCGCTGGGCTGCGTCGCGACATTGAGTTGGCCGAGTAACTTGGAAAAGAGTGGGTAGTTGCGTTCGTTGTAAACAATGAACCCGGTGTCCAGCGCGTACTGCCGACCGGCAGAGGAGACATTCACCGTGTTGGTATGTCCGCCGAGGCGCGCATCGGCCTCGAGGACGGTGACGTCATGGTGATCGGCCAACAGCCACGCCACGGTCAAGCCCGAGATTCCGGATCCGACGACGGCGATTTTCACCGGCTCACTCCCCGCGCTAATCGCAGTGACCTGAATAAAACGTTCAAATCGTTCATTTGTTGGTTATAGGAGGGCGGCACTCCTGCGTCAAGTGTTACCGTCTATATTGGCTAATTCTTAGCTACAATGAAGACTTTTAGGATTTAGGGGCTGCCTGGACTTCATCTCTAACACGACATATAATCGTTCGAATCGTTCATTGGATGCCGTTATGAATCAGCCCCTTTCGCCCAAGCAAGTCGCCCAGGCCATCGGCGTGAGCGAATCCTCGCTCAAACGTTGGTGCGATCGCGGACTGCTGAAAACGGTGCGCACCGCCGGCGGCCATCGACGCCTCGAACTGGGAGATGTTTTGCGGTTCCTGCGCACCTCGGGCCACCAGGTCGCGCGCCCCGATCTCATCGGACTTCCGCCGCAGGCAGGTCAAGGAACCACCGCGCGAAATAAGGCACGCGAACGAGTCCGCGACGCGCTCTTGGCAGGCGACGAGCAGCTGTGCCGGCGGATTGTTTATGACCTCTATGTAGCCGGGCATTCGGCCTGCGACATTTGCGATAATGTCCTGGCCGGAGCCTTTCACGAAATCGGGCACGGTTGGGAATGCGGCAAGGTCCAGGTCTACCGCGAGAGGCGTGCCTGCGAGATTGCTCTCAAGGCGTTATACGATTTGCGGCGCGCCCTCCCGGATCCGGCCGTCGATGCGCCCTTGGCGATCGGCGGTTCACTCGAGTTTGATCCTTACTGCCTGCCGACCGCGATGGTCGAACTGGTGCTGCGCGAGTCGGGTTGGCGGGCAATGTCCCTGGGAACGATGTTGCCGCCGGCGACGCTCGCCGAAGCAGTTCGCGAAAATGAGCCAGACGTGTTGTGGATCAGCATTTCCACGATTCGCAGTGTCCCCGAATTCCTCGACGAATACTCGCAACTGCACGATCTGGCGACGACCCTCGGCAGCGCGGTCGTTGTTGGGGGGCGAGCCATAACAGCCGAGATACGGCGGCAACTCAGTTATTCAGCCTTTGGCGATACGCTGCGGCATCTTGTAACCTTCGTCGAGGCGATGGACCGTCGCACGCAACGTGTGCGGAAGAGAACAGCAAGACCATAACCAACTGCGGTGAAGATCATGATCCGCTGGGGACTATGCTGCTCGTTTCGTGAAGAACCAATCAAATTTTGCAACGCGACAGCTACTGCCTTGCTCCGCATCTCTCGGCCGCAAGCGATCAGCAAGCTGAACCGACTCTGTCTGGAGAACAGTGCGGCACTGCAAGCAGCTCTGGAGTTTT
>CAMFLN010000262.1 GCA_945957305.1 uncultured Planctomycetaceae bacterium
TTCTTGTACACGAGGTCGCAGAACCCTGTTCTCTGCGCAAAAACTTTGCGCAGAGGATCGGTCGTGGAGAGAAAATCAGACGGGCGAGATGATGGAAAAAAATGCTAGCGAGGCGGGCGACCAGTCGGCGCTTGTGCCACAGCGGCCTGTTCGATCTGACGCACCAATTCCCGCGTGGCCCGCGGGCCGCTGCTCAGACCCAGTCGCACGTAATACTCGTTCAGTGCATCGAGGTGCTCACGCCGCTCCTCGCTGGCCCAGCGATCCGCTTGGCCGGCCGCCTTGGCGAAGGCTTTTTCCGCCAGGATGCGTTCCGACAACATGGCGGTCAGCACGTTCAAAAGACCTGCTGAGGAGGAACTGTAAGAACGAAACAGCCCCTCTTGAGAAAACAATACCGGCTGGTCGCGACGCAGGTCGCCGATCGTGAGTCGATCGGTCGGAAAGGCAATGGGCTTTAAGTCCAGCCCCGTTTCCTGCGGTTCACTCGGCATCCCCTACCATCAGCCATGGTCGCTTCTTACATGCCATCAAAAGGGGCCGACTGTCAACCCTCACGACGCTCGGCGATGCGACGTGCCTTCAACGCCTGAGAATAGGCTTTGCACCTATCGAGAATCCGCAGGCCGTCTTCGGTGAGCCCGCCCCGGCGCCGCTGCGACTCATCGGTCAAAACCATCCCCAGCGCTTCCGCCAGTTCCTTGACTCGCGCGCTCAGCGTGCGCGGGTCGATATCCAGTTTCAACGGAATTAGTGGTTCGGGCGGAGGATTTTCTTGCAGCAATTTCAAGAGCATGGGCCAGGAAGTCGGACCGCGCGTCCGCAGCAACTCTCCTACACAGCAATACGTCTCGATCAATAGTAGGTTGATGCCCGCGAATTCCTGGAACTCATTGATTTCGACCTGAGAAATCGAACGGGCCAGTATCTGCAGCCGTTTCTTCGCATCTCCTGCGGCTGCCTGTAGCGCCTTGTCGCAGGCCAATGGGACGTTCGGCCCCATGTATGGGAGCCACTGCTCAGCAAATACTTCCGGTATCTCCCTCCAGCGCGATAACGCTCCGACAACCGCCGCCGCCGCGGTCTCATCCACTGGCCCACAACCCGCAATGACGATCATGATGTCCGAGGCCCGCTCGTCGTCAGTCGCTTCCGCCAGCATCCTCGACAGCCGCGGTAAGGCGGGTGCAGCGTAACTGCCCAATTCCGCCACAATCTTGGCTGCCCAGGCCCGCATCTGCGGATGGCGATCACACAGGAGAACTTCCAGAACCTCCGCAGGATACTTGCCCGCGATTGCCGTCAGAGCGACCTCGGCGGCCGGAACCTTCCGCACGTCCCCGCCGCGCAGCAGTTCTACTAGCGGCGCGACGGCCGCGATCCCCATCGCCACCACACCACGAATCACTTCGTCCAACATCGCTGAGTCGGGTTCCTCACCAATCCGTGTGATCAGCGCCGGCACCGCGGCTGCCGCCTGTTCGCCAAAGCCGCGCAGCCCCTCGTAGGCCGTTCGTCGCACGTTCGGTTCCGTTGCGCTAGTCAACGTCACCAATCGTGCCACGGCGCTTGCCGTCACCCGGCCACTCAGCGCCAACCCCTGCGCCGCTCCGGCCACGATCTGCCAATCCGCAGAATCGAGCGCCTGTTCCAGCACGGCTACGCCGTCATCGGTGCCTTGCGTGATGCTCCCTAGCGCCACAGCCGCCAAGCGTCTTTCGACCAATGTCAACGACTTGTCGAAAATGAGCGGCGCCACCGCCGGAGCGGCCTTCCTACCTGCCGCACCCACATGCTTTAATCCTTCGAGAAGTGGCATCGGCCGAAGCGGTGAACGTTTGCGGAGCGCCTCGGTCAGCAGTGCAATGGCTGCATCGTTCCACGCGCCTAGCCGCGCCAGCGCCGTTGCGGCGGCCGCCACCAGCACTTCATTGTCGCCGGTTAGCGCCTCCCGCAGAATCGACAGAGTGGTGGAATCGCAGCCCTCGGTCTCGACCAAGGCGGCCGCGGCGAACACGCGCAAGTCTCGGTCCGCAACATTCTGCAATTCTTGCAGCGCCTCAACGACGCAGCCGGGGGTTTTGTATTGCAACATGAGACACGCCCACATCCGTGTCTCGCGTTCCGCCGAGCGCAATGTATGGTTTAGGTATTCCTGGCATTGCTTGAGCAGCCGCACGCTGCGCCAATCTTTCCTCTCCTCTACGAGGTCCATCAGCAGCCGTGCCGCCAGCACGGCGATGAGTGGATCGTCCGCCAACAACTCCGCCAGTGCACCCTCGAATTCGTCTTCCGCCACCGGGATTGTGGCGCTGAGGTCGGACAAAGCCGCCAGGCCGCCCTCCGGATCGACGATGGTTTGCAGACAGCGCCAGAGCGCCTCACGCACCAAACCCCTGGCATCGGTGGCCGGTGCTACTCCGTTATTCGACATCCGAGTCTCGTGATTCTGTTTTGCGATTAATGGATCGACGCAACCGCCAACGCACGGCTCTCCGCCTTCAGGGCCGTCGATACAGATCAGTAAAATGATCGGTCCTTTATACCGAAATGCGCGCTATCCGGGGCGCGTGCACCCGTGCTCGGTTGTGCGAGCGACGCATCAAGATTTTTCGATGTTTCGCTGCGAGTCATCCTCGGTTCTAGCCACGAGTGTCCATTTCCGTGTCCGTCTCCCGCATGACGTTGCCGAGACCCATCGATTTTGACAATAACAAGGTGGTGCTGAACATGGCTCGGCGGTTGTTGTCAAGGGTATACGTGATGCGAAAGAATCGTTCGGATGAGGAGGTTCGATCCGCTGAGAAGCGGCTGGAGGAAATTCAAATTGAAATCAAGGAGCTTATGGTAGATAGCGACGACAGGGAACGGTTTTCCCAATGGAAAGTGCTTAGCGATGAAAGCTTGAAAATCCAAGAATTTTTGGACGGTAAAGAAGAGTCTCAATGACCGCGCCAAGAGACGTTGTCGAAAGTGCGACGCCCAGCGGCGTGCGCAAAAAGGCGGCCGCCATCGGCGACCATGCCGGGGTCGCTGCCCAGCGAACTTTGTTAATTGGCACTTCACACAATCCCTGCTAGGCGCTGTACTGCAAAACACCGGAACCCGCACCGCGGAAATTGTATTTTCTACTATCGACGGCTAAACCGAAATCCGTTCCACGATGTTTCTCGTCACCTGCTTTTGACGGCGATCGTAAAGCTTGGTGACGCGGCTGTCGCTGTGGCCTAGCAGGTATTGCACGTCCTCCAGCGCCACGCCCTGCAGCAGGAGATCGGTGGCCGCGCAAGCGCGGAACGAATGTGGCGAAATGATCGTCGGCAAACCCGCCGCCAGAAGTCGCCGCTTAAGCATCCGGCAAATATCGACGCCATTCATGGCTCGTAGCGAGAGTTCCGGTTTACGCGTGTCGACGGTGCGGAACAGCGGCAGCTCTACAGGACCGCCGCCCACGCCAGCCACATGAATGTATTCCAGCAAGTACGACTGCAGGTTGGAGCGGACCGGGATCGACCGGGCTTTGCCCCCCTTTTCTGAAAACTTGAGAACGAACTGCGGCCCCTCGTCGACAAAATCCTTCACGCGCAGCTTGCCCACGGCGCCGGCCCGCGCCGCCGTATAGATGAGCGTGCCGATCAGGGCTCGATCGCGCAGATCGACGACCGACTTGGCTGCGATCGATGTCAACAGCCGGCGGACCTGATCGACAGTGATCTCCGGTGTCCGCCCTTCGATCGCCGAGTACCGCTCCGCCCGCACCGACAATGCCGGATTGAGCACGATGACATGACGCTCCACCAGCACGTCGAAGAAGGCCCGAATGCCCGAGAGGTACACCTTCTTGCTGGGAATTGCGATGGTCAACTCGTCAAAGTATTGGCCAACCATCCCAGGAGTAATTCGCTGCAGGTCGCGTTGCTGCGACCCTGCCCAGCCGAGAAAATGTCGCACCGCGTGCAAATAGGCTCGCCGCGTGTACCCATTGCGAATGCGACCCAGAAAGAACTCTTCCCAGGCGAAGCCGGCGGCGCAACCTGCCTCAGCGATAATCTTCGGCAGAATCAAGGCCGCGTGCTGTCGTGTCTCAGCAGCCGTGACGGCTTGCCGGTGGTTATTCGGCATAGGCGACCCATTTATGGAAATGCCTGTCGGCGCAAAACGCGCCGTGTGACCTGTACGGGAAGCACTCGCGCGCCCGTCTCATCGAATCAACTCTACAGTCACGTCGAGCTTCAACTCCTTCCAGCGACGATCGGCCGTCAAAATTGTCGCTTGACGCGCGGCGCCAAAAGCCAAGCACGCGCAGTCCGCATACGACAGCCCCAGCGTCCGCGTGGTGGCGTGCAACGCAGCAGCCGTTTCGGCGAGTCGCCGGTCCACCGCTTCCACGCGCGGAAAGGCCTCGCGCAAAAACCCCTGCACCTGATCGACCGGCATCTCGTAACGCACCAGTTTCGAAAAAGCTTCCAGCAAGTTCAGCGACACCACCAGGCAATCACCGCGCACCTTGGCCACTCGCTTCTCGCCGGGCTCGCCGCGGGCAAACGCCAACACGGCCGAGGCGTCGGCGACAAACTCACTCACGCGCGGCCTCGGCCCGCCGCTCCGCGAGCAGCTCCTCAACCAGGCTCACCCCTTTGGGGACCTTCGTCGCCAAGAGCGCGCGGAATTCCGCGAGCGTCGTATCAAACGAGTGCAGCTCCACCTTGTTGTCGGCCACGTCGACGATCAGCGTATCGCCGATGTCAACCTTCAGCTCTCGGCAGGCTTCTGCCGGCAGCACCACGCGCCTGCCATCCGAGACGCGCACGTGGAAGATGCGATGGTCCATGCCCCAACTCTCCTCAACTGGTTTCTTCTGGCAACCGTGCCACAGCTGCGTAGGTCAGTCAAGAAGAATCTCTTGAACCATGCGTCGATCTTGTTTCCACTGGCCGCTGATAATTCCCTTTATTTGCCACCACGCTTGTCGCTGCGAATGACTCGCAGTGGCAATGCTTCTTTCAGCATGTATGGCATGCGGCCGGACTAAAATCGGTTGGGCTGTCACACAACTGTCACACACTTGTGATAGCATGGAGTTGTTCAACGTCTGGAGAATGAGACATGCCGGCTACGGATGAAACCGATAATCCCAACTCCTGGTCACGGTTAGCCTTCAAACAGGTCGTAGGCACTGCGATCGGTGCCGTGACGGTCGGGGCAACCCTTGGCGCGATCAGTTTGTATCGCGACAAAACCAATCCGCGCCGCGCTCTGCAAGCGGCGCTCGGCGGCGCTCTTTTCGGCGGACTGGGTTTTGTGGGCTTTGGTGGCGAAGTTTATGACGAGACGATCGGTCGCTGGCAGAAACGTCCATCGTTGGCCGCAACGATCGCTCAGCAGCGCTCTTCCGATCGAACACGTTAGTAGCTCCTCATGCAGCCGAGGATGCCCCCGCCTCTCCGCCGCGTTCCACCGAAATCTTCAACCGATACCATTCGGCGGCCTCATTGGCGATCGAGGTAATAAAGTACAAGTTCACCCCACCGCCGATGGCCGGACCGGCAAACGGAGCGAATCCCCCCGCCGCCTTCGTTCCCAATTTCGTCGCGAACTTGCCTACGACCTTTGTGCCTCCCTTCACGCCTAATTTTTTTCCCACCAAAAGTCCCGCATTCGCGGCCGCTGCGCTGGCCAGAATCTTTCCCACGCCTTTGCCT
>CAMFLN010000263.1 GCA_945957305.1 uncultured Planctomycetaceae bacterium
CACTGGCGCTGATCCGCGCAACCTGGCGCTGGATTCGTCTGGCAATCTTTATTCTTCGGTGCAGGGCGGAAATCGCAACGTCGTCAAGTTGGTTCCCCAGCCAGGAACCAGTGTGCTGACGACCGTCGATTTCACATCGAGCATTGGCGGCGATGGTCCGGGGCAGATTCAGTTCTCAAACGGCAACTTGTACGTCGCGGCCGATTTCTCGCGAACCATCTTTCGCTACAACGGTACCACTGGATTGTTGAACGGAGCCTTATCGGCCACCACGTCGTATAACATCCGCGCGATGGCGATCAACGGCGATACGCTGTACTACGAAGAGGCCTTTCAGAATCGCGTCCGCGAAACAAATCTCACACAAACTCCCTACGTGTGGAATACGCTCATCGAGGACCCCACGAACCTGGCCAAGGCGATCAACATGACGATCGGGCCCCTGGGGACGCTGGTCTTTGCCAACGCAAACAGCACTCTGGTCCAACAATACGCAAGCGACGGCACCTTCCTGGGTACATTGGCCGACGTGAAAATGTTCGACAGCACGCTCACCGGCGCTTGGGGAGTTCTCTACAGCGCCGCGCTCCATGAGTACTTCGTCAGCGCCGGAAGTGAAGTCTTTGAATTGGACGTTCACGGGACGCTGCTGCATACCTACAGCAGTGGTTTGCTGCAGGTGGCCACGGGAATGGTGGTCGTGCCCGAGCCGGGGGCCTGGATAACAGCCGCACTCGCGTTTCTCGGATTTATTGGAGTTCTGTGGCGCGGCCGCGGGCGGATAACTTCGCCGTAAGCCGCTGCCTGACATTTTCGACTTGCGTGGCGACGTTCAATTCGCCTGTAAGCGGGCCGCGAGCGACGCGAAGATGTTGTACATGGCGTCGAAATAGATTTCCGCTTCGGCCACGGGCATCACCAGCGGCGGGCTGACGCGTAGAACTTTGCCCGCCAGCGGCCCCAGCAGATGAATCGCCCGACCCGATTCGTCGCCGAGATAACAAGCTTCGACCGCGGCCACGGCGACTTGCGCCGCGGTAATCGGACCGACCGCCGCGCATTCCACTCCCCATACCACCCCTTCGCCACGCACTTGGGCGACGCACGGCAGTTCCACGAGCTTCGACAAGCCGCGCTCGATGACAGCGGATAATTCCCGCGCTTGGGCCATGACGTCACGGCTCTCGAATTCGTCCAACGTCGCCAGGACCGCGGCGCTCGACAGCGGGTTGGCGCTCCAGGTGTCAGACGCCTCGCCATAGTGCATGGCGGCAAACAGATCTCCGCGCCCCACGGCGGCACTGACCGGAATGCCGTTACCGAGGCCTTTTCCGAGCACCACGATGTCCGGCTCGACGCCATATTCCGTGAAAGCAAAGAGCGAACCGGTGCGGCCGAAATTTGCCTGCACTTCGTCGAGAATGAACACAATGTCATTGTCACGACAGAAGCGTTCGAGCAGTTGCAAATATTCTTTCTGCGGATGATACGAGCCGCCGCCCCCTAAATAGGGTTCGGTGATCAAGCAGGCAATTCGCTCGCCAAACTCCTTGCGACAAGCCACCAGGTCTGCAATGTAAGGCGCCAAGTCCAACGGCTGCCGACGCCGCTCGATGCTGGCGCACTCTTCGCGCGGGAACCCGATGAAGCGCACCCGCGGATCACGCTCCGGATCGGTCTCGCAGCCTGTCACGGCGCCGGCCAATCCCTTTTTGCCATGAAACCCATAGCGCGTGGCAAGAATGATGTCTGCGCCGGGACGACGGTCGAGTGCCGCCCAGAGCGCCTTTTGAATGGCTTCGCTGCCGCTGGCCGCCCATAACACCTGGTCGCACCGTGCGCCGCCCGGCTGACTTTGCAACAGTGCCACAAGCCGTTCGCTCGCGCGCGTGTCCAGTTCCGTAATCGCGTTGTAAGCCGTCAACGGCGCCGCGGGGAAGAATTCGCCCGACGGTTCGAAGTTCCACATGCCCAGATATTCGATGACCCGCCGCCACCACGCGGCCGGATTGTGCCCCAGGTTGGCAACCAGCACGCCTGAGCTGAAGTCGGCCAACATGCGCCCCTCAGGCGTCCAATGATACGCCCCGGCGCTGCGGTCGATGACCGCCAGGCTGGGCGTGAAGGTGCGTAGCGCGACGGGCTCGACAGCCGCCGCCCGGCGTCGCACCGCGTTCGACTGCTCCTCGCCACGGTGTTCAATCGCGCCGCCAAGCGCGAATTGCGAGACATGAGCCATGAAAGATTTCTTCCACTGATTGGATGTCTGGATTTCGAACGAATGTCAAAGCTGCTCTGGGAAGGGCGCTCGCCGCGCGCCCCCTTTTCTCAGCGATTCACGCGCCCCGCGTACAGCACTTCTGGCTTTTCCTGCCCGGGCGTGAGTAACACAAGACCTCCGAGCGCGTGATCGACCTCGACAACGCAATTGGGCTTTCCCTTTGCGTGGCAAGCGAGAATCGCTTCCATGGCCTGCACCGCGGCGACCGTCTGTCGATCGGCCCCCACATCATTGTATGCTAGGCCGCGCGCCGCTTGCAGCCGGTCGTCGCGCGCCGCCGCGGCGCCGCCAAACTCCACCGTCGCGACCTCGCGAGCAAAGCGTTCCAAAACCTCCAGGCCGTAACCGCGCTGCGAGCGCACCCCCCACGGTTCGAGAAACGTGCCGTTGTAATGATTATTTATCGTGATTTTCCGTGCCAGCGGCGTCCGTCCTTCAACCGTGCATTCCACGCCTCGTTTCCGGCTATGAGCGTTCCACACACCATTATCGAAGCGGAATTGCACTTCTTGTTCGACATAGCCGGGGAAATTATCAGGCGTGACCCAACTGGTATGAATGTCGAAGGCCGCCTCGCGCCCGCTTTCATACCTGTAAACCAATCGCAACTGAGTAGAATCCCAGGTTGTGCCGTCAGCGGGTCCAACGATGCCACGCTGCCCGGTGCAACTCACACTGCTTAACCGGCCGCCAAAGGTGTAATCGATCAACTTGATGTAATGCACCGCTACGTAAGTGCCGGGGTTCCGCCCGTGGATCCATTCGGCGAACTGCCCGCCGGAAATGCTCTTCGGTTCGAGCAATGTGCAATAGCCGTTATTGACGTGCCGCAGTTCCTCATCGGCCACGAGCGTGCGCAGTTTCTTGTGGTCGGGGTCGAGCAGCTTGTGATACACCACTTTGGCCAGCACGCCGTGTTGGCGGGAAAGTTCCTCCAGCTGGTCAAGCTCCTGCAGCGAAAGCACCGAGGGTTTTTCGATCAACACGTGCTTGCCCGCGGTCAGCGCCGCTTGGGCCGCGGCAAAATGGCGGTCGTCCGGCGTAGCGATGCAAACAAAATCGACGTCAGTGGTCAGCAGCTGATCAATGGCGCCCGGTTCATGGAAACTGGCAAAAGCAGGAAGAGCCCCTGCGGACGAACTCGCGAGCGCCGCGGCGCGCTTGCCGGTGCGGCTGGCCACGGCGGCCAACTGCACGTCGCAGACGCCGAACGCTGGATCGTAGATGCCGTGCTGCGCAACTTCGAAAAAGGGGCGGTACGTCTCGTCGAAGATCATGCCGAGTCCGACCATCCCCGCGCGTAACCGATGTTGTGAGATCGAAGCAGTAGTGGGAGGTGTCATGGGAACGGCAAGTGCGGCGGGGACTGAGGGGAGGATAGCCCCTTAAAATATCAGCCGCGCCGTCGCAATGCATCCCCCGGGCCTGGGGCCACTGTTTGGGGGCGCCGCGCGGCCTACGGCTTGTGCTCCGGCAACGTCGGCCACACAATGTCCGCTTCACGCTGTGCCTTTGCACGGCGCACCCGCACGTTCGCCCCCGGACGGATTGGAAAGGCTTTGCATGACCAGCAGTGACGCACCAGGCGTAATCCTCAGTGCCTTCGCCGACGAGGCCGCTAATCAGAAAACCGCGGTCCAGCAGTTTTCCGCATTGGCCGCACTGGGGCTGCAATACTACAGCATTCGCTTTATCGACGCCGGCAGCGGCATCAAGAACGTCATGAAGCTGACGCTAAAGGAGATTCAGACCATCCGTCACCTGGAGGATGAGTATGGTCTGAACGTGGCATCGCTCGGCTCGCCGATTGGCAAGGTCAAGCTGGTCGACCAAGACGATGGAACCAAGAACGCGTTCGTGCCCTTCAAGAAATACCTGGAAAAGGACGTCAAGAAAGCCTGCGACCTGGCCCATGCGTTCGAGACGAAATTAATTCGCGGCTTCTCGTTTTATCCTCCGAAGGGGGATGATCCGCGCAAACATCTGGCCCAGGCTGTCGACCAGCTAGGGCAGATCGCCGAGACTTGTCACCGCTCGGACTTGACCTTCGGCCTAGAGATCGAGGCCAACCTGGTCGGCCAAACGGGGCAGCTCATGGCCGAGATCCATCGCAAGGTGAACCACCCGGCAATGGTTCTGATCTTTGACGCCGCGAATATCCTGTGCCAAGGCTATTCGACGGTGGATACCTACGAACAATACCTGGCAATGAAGCCGGCGATCGGCTGGATGCACATCAAGGATTATCAGCATCCGCGCCCCCCCGCGAAGCAAGGGCATGTCGACGAGGACGCGCTGAAGCACTTTGTCCCTGTCGAAATCGGCCACGGCGCCCACGAATGGATCCTGCGCGATTTCCGCGAAGGGCTGCCGAAGCTCACCGCGCAACTGCGCCGCCGCGGCATACCGGGTGTATTCCTGGACATGGAGCCCCACGTCAAAGGCGGGGGGCAGTTTGGCGGCTTCAGCGGGCCCGATGGTCTTGGCGTGGCGCTGCGCAGCCTGTGTCGGGTGCTCGACTTCGCCAAGATCGGCTACCACATCCGCGATTTCGACGACATACGCGCCGCCCGCGGATTTTGAAGAGCACGCCTAGCGCAGCGGCGTCGGCAAGAATTCACCGGCGTAGCCGACGAGTTGCAACTTGCTCCGCCGTGCCAGCCGGCCCGAGGCGTCGAATTCCTCCGATTCGTGCGCCACGACGCCCCCCGGGACATCCAGGCTTGACCAGAGCTTGGTGCGTGTGATGCCGCCCGCATGAGTATGCACGACACGTAACTCGGCCGCCTGGCGATGCCGTCGCATCAGGCGAATCGCACGCGAAAGTTTGACTACTTCCACCTGCGTCTGAGAAACGATGTCCCCTGTCTCGCGATTGTAGGTGGTGCTTTCGCGTCGCAGCACATAAGGCGAGACGCGGTCCGAATACCACGTCTTCGTCACGATGCGTCCACTGGGAGTCGCCGATTCGGCCTGTTCGATGCGGCACGCAACCTCAGCGCCGGCAACTGTGACGGAGTCTTCTCCCAGATCCGTCACAGTGGTTTCGCGCTCAGGTGCTTCCGCATGCCAGCCTTGCGTCATGAGTCGAGGTTCGGAGGGCAACTGCTTGCCGGCCACGTCGACCGTCGCTTCGACTTTCAAGGTCACGCCGTCGTCACTCACACCGGACAACGTTGTCCGGGTGTGCGCGATGCTGGTCGTAATCGTCTTGCCATCAGCGTCGAAAGTTTCCGTGATCAAACTGATCTTCTTCCAACTGCCCGGACGAAAGCGCCCCCAGGGGTGTTTGGCGCGCACGGCCACGGCGTCGGCAGCAACCTCGCCGGGCGCATGGCGAACGTCCGCGATCAGCAGCCCGCCCGCAAGCAGGACTGCCACCATAAGCAGCTTACCTGTCTCTTATACACATCTGAC
>CAMFLN010000264.1 GCA_945957305.1 uncultured Planctomycetaceae bacterium
GAGCCATTTTGCACGAGTCCGGTGCCATAGGTGATGTTGGACGTGGTTTGTACGCCGAACAAGGAATTGTGGTACAAAGTGGCCGACAGCGCCACCCTGGCCGTGGCTTGGAGAACGATACAAATCACGAGAATGCGCATCATGAGTGACTCACTCCGCAGACGAGCTGAAAGAAAATTCTGGAGGTAGAATGCCGCGCGAGACCTAAAACGAAAATTCGTCAGGGAGTCGCATTAGCAATCCAGAATTCGTGAAAGCGGCTGCGTCGGAACCGCGGAATGAGCTGCGATCCTCCTATGGTCCCGGCCCAGAGCGCCAAGCAGGGATCGCCAGCCCCGTTACAATAGCGAAATCGCCCAGCCGTCGCAACGATGTGCAGCATGGTTTTGCGCCAAAGTGTGTCCCTCGGAACTCACAGTCGACGCCTATTCGTTGTATCCCTGTGCAATCGCCAGATTGGAGCAAGAATTCATGGCCCCTGTGCCTGACGAGACGGATCCAGCGGTCATTCTGGACCTATTGGAAGCCTTCCGTCGCTCGAAAACCATGTTTGCTGCTGTGTCGCTCGGCGTTTTTGATGCGCTTTCCTCGGGCCCGGCAGACGTCGACGCGCTGGCTAAACGTCTGTCGGCGGACCCGGCCGCGCTTGCGCGTTTGCTCGACGCTTGCGTGGGGTTGCAACTTTTGCGTCGCGCTGAGAGCAGGTACGAAAATACGCCTGCCGCCGGAATTTATCTCACCGCCGACAGCAAGAAACGGCTGACCGGGTACATCAACTACTCCAACAATGTGATGTGGAAGCTGTGGTCACACTTGGAAGATGCCGTACGCGAGGGAGGGCATCGCTGGCAGCAGACGTTCGGCTGGGATGGGCCGATCTTTTCGCATTTCTTCAAAACGGAAGAAGCGAAGCGTGAATTCCTGATGGGGATGCATGGCTTCGGGGTCATCAGCTCTCCGCGAGTGGTGGCCGCGTTCGACCTGTCACGACACCGGCGAAACGTTGATCTCGGCGGCGCCACCGGCCACCTGGTGGTCGCGGCTTGCGAGCGTTACCCCAATCTCGAGGGAGTCGTGTTTGATCTGCCGGACGCGGCCCCCCTGGCGCGCGAGATGGTGGCCGCGTCCAGCGTCGCTGCTCGCATCACGGTCGCCTCGGGCGATTTCTTTGTCGATGAACTGCCCCAGGGGGACCTGTATTCCTTGGGCCGCATCCTGCACGATTGGACGGAAGCCAAGATCCTCTTGCTTCTGGAACGAATTTACGCCCGGTTGCCGAGCGACGGGGCGCTCTTGATTGCCGAGAAGATGCTCGCCGCCGACAAGTCGGGGCCACGCTGGGCGCAAATGCAGGATTTGAACATGCTCACTTGCACCGAAGGCAAAGAGCGCACGCTCGACGAGTATCGCGCCTTGCTGACGAGAGTGGGATTCACTTCGGTCGAGGGGCGCGCGACCGATTCACCGCTGGACGCAATTCTGGCGACGAAATAACCTGACATGGCGGTGCGTTTTCGCTCAACCCTTGTGCGAACTCGCACGGCCTGCGTATCTATTTCCGCATTGTCTGTGCGTAGAACAAGGCCCATTCCCCCTGCGCCGCGCGGCGCGCGAATTGCACCTTGACGCTGAAAGGGAGTCGGAGGCTCGACACCCGGGGGCGGGCGCATGGGGGTACCGCGTAGGCAGGAGGGATAAGCCATGCTGAAAACCATTCTTTTGGTTCTCGACGAACACGGCGTCGAACACGCAGCAGTCGACTTGGCAGTGCGCTGGGCCGCCAAGGCTGACGCTCTGCTAGTCGGGCTGGGGGTTATCGACGAAAGCCTTGTGAATGTGCGCGAGGCGATCCCCATCGGTGCGCAGCAGGCCAAGTTGGCAGCGAACGTCGCCCGACGCGCCGAGATGGAGCGGAACGTCGAGCACCAACTATCGCGGCTCGCCCAACGTTGCGCGCAGGAACAGGTCGCATTTAAACCCTTGGAGGACTTTGGAAGCCCCACGGCGGACATTCTGAGGGAAGCTCAACGCTTTGATTTGATCGTGGTGCCACGACAGGCGAACTATTTTCATGTCTCGACCGAGAACAGCACCGGAGGCGTGTTGTGGGAAGTCGTCCGGCATTCGGTGCGGCCCGTCGTTGCCGTTCCGGCCCATGCGGCGGCAGGACAGAGCGTGTTGATTGCGTATGACGGCAGCTTGCAGGCGGCCCGCGCGCTGCAAGCCTTTGAGTCCAGCGGGCTGGGGCAAGGACGCGATGTGCACGTCGTCGCGGTTGACGCCGATCGGCAAGATGCGGCACGTCAGGGGGATCGCGCTGTGGAGTTTCTGGATTATCACGGCGTCATCGCGACCTTGCACACGGAAGCCTGTGACGCCCATGTCGCCGAGCGCATCATGCAGTGCGCGTATCGCGTCAATGCTGGCTTGATCGTGCTCGGAGCGCATGGCCGCCCGTCGGTGTGCGAGTATGTGATGGGATCGGTGGCGCGGGCACTCATGAGTCACTGTACGCTGCCCCTTTTCCTGTATCACTAGGCGGCAAGTTCGCGCGTTCACGCGCTCTTTCTCGGCGTTTTGACTGCTCGTCCCATCGCGTGCGAGCCTGGTAGCCACTCTATAATTCGGCGCGACCCCGCCGGGCGCGGCGCCAATTTGCTTGAACCGGCCGGCCCGCTG
Source organism: uncultured Planctomycetaceae bacterium (assembly GCA_945957305.1). Classification (GTDB taxonomy): domain Bacteria; phylum Planctomycetota; class Planctomycetia; order Pirellulales; family JACPPG01; genus JACPPG01. The sequence goes on from CAMFLN010000264.1 coordinate 2,680, forward strand.
TGCTCAGATAAAGAAGCCTGAGCTGCTCAGGTCCCCGCCGACTAGCCTGCCGCACGGCTGTAGATCAGAATTGTTCTGAGCAAAACACTGTGGATCCAGTCCTTCCTGGAAGTCCTATGCGTCTGATGCGCCCTCGATTCGTTCGCCGTAGAACCGTTCGCCGTTATGGCCCTGCGGTTGTAGCGCTGGCATGTATGGCGTTCCTCGTTCCCGGCTTAGCGGTCGCTGACGCCCCGCAATTCAATCGGGACGTTCGGCCCATCCTGGCCAATCATTGCTTCAAGTGTCATGGCCCCGACGACGCTACGCGCGCTGCGGGATTGCGGCTCGACCGGCGCGATGAAGCCGTCGCCGCGGCCGAATCGGGCGTTGCCGCCATTGTGCCCGGCAAGCCCGACGAGAGTGAGTTACTCAGGCGAATCTGTTCGACTGACGCCGGCGAAATGATGCCCCCTCCCGCGGCGAATAAACCGCTCATCGACCAGCAACGGCAGGTCTTGCGCGCCTGGATCGAGGCGGGGGCCGAGTACGAATCGCATTGGGCGTTTGTCGCTCCCCGCCAAGCCGAATTGCCTGCAGTGGTTCAAACCTCTTGGCCGCGCAATGAAATTGATCGTTTCATACTTGCCAAAATCGAACAGGCCGGTCTGCAACCATCCCCCGAGGCGGACAAATACACGCTGGTGCGCCGACTATATTTGGACCTGATCGGACTTCCTCCCACGCCCGCTGAGGTCGACGTTTTCGTACAGGACACTTCCCCCGGGGCGTACGAAGCGCTCGTCGATCGATTGCTTGCCTCGCCGCACTATGGCGAGCGTTGGGCGCGTCGCTGGCTCGACTTGGCGCGCTACGCCGATACGAACGGCTATGAAAAAGATCGGCCGCGGTCGATCTGGCCTTATCGCGATTGGGTCATCAACGCGCTGAACGCCGACATGCCGTTTGATGAGTTTTCGATCAAACAATTGGCCGGCGACTTGTTGCCCGGCGCGACAGATGCGGATCGCATCGCCACCGGTTTCCATCGCAACACGATGTTGAACGAGGAGGGGGGAATCGATCCGCTCGAGTTCCGCTTCTATGCCATGGTTGATCGCGTCAATACGACCGGCACTGTGTGGCTGGGCATGACACTCGGCTGCGCGCAGTGTCACACGCATAAATACGATCCCCTCCCGCAGCGCGATTATTACCGGTTGATGGCGTTTTTGAATAACGCTGATGAACCGGAAATGAACGTCGTTGATGCAGGCATTGCCGCCCGGCGAGCCGCGATCGAAACGCAGGTCACGGCGGCCGAGGCCCAGCTGCCAAAAAAATTTCCGCTCGAAGGCGAGTATCGCTGGCACCGGGGTTCGCTGGTCAGCTTTGCTTCCGAGGCCGGCGCCCAGGGCGAAATCCTCGACGATGGATCGGTGCGCGTTTCTGGCACTGACCCCGAAACCGATGTGTATACCGTGGTCGTCGATTGCGAGGAGCGCGAAATTGCCGCCGTGCGCATCGAAGCCATTGCCGATCCGCAGTTGCCCCAGAAAGGGCCAGGGCGCACGCCGCACGGCAATTTTGTTTTGACCGAAGTGGCACTCTCGCGAAGTTTGGCCGAGGCTGCGGAAAGTGACGCTGAAAAAATCACGATCGCCAGCGCCACGGCCGATTTTTCTCAAGCCGGCTTTTCACCCGACGGCGCTTTTGACGGCAATGATAAAACGGGTTGGGCAATTCACGGGCCTGAACCATGGAACATGACGCGCGCGGTCGACTTCCGCTTGGGCCAGTCACGCAGCGATGCGGAGCGCAAACGCTGGACAATCCGCCTCGAGCAAAAATATGGCGGGCACCACACGCTGGGACGCTTTCGCGTACTCTTTGGCGAACGTGTGCCAGACGACCGCCCCGAGCCGGAACGCCGCCAAGCGCACTTGGCTCGCAAATTCCAAGAATGGCAAACGTCGGAAACCGCCCATTTGACGCGTTGGACATTGCTGCGGCCGGTAACCGCCAGCAGCGATGTTCCGACCTTGCAGATCCAGCCCGACGGCTCGGTCGTCTCCAGCGGTGATCAGACGAAGCGAGATGAATTCCGCATTCAATTGGCCAATGATTTGCCGGAAATCACCGCCATTCGCCTCGAAGTGCTGCCTGACGATCGGTTTCCGAAACGTGGTCCGGGGCGCATCGCCTACGAAGGGCCGTTTGGTGATTTTTTTCTTAGCGAGGTGACGCTGAGGGCCGGGGAAACTGCTGCCGTGTTGACAAATGCCAGCCAGTCGTTTGCCAATGGCAAGGACACGGCCGCCGCTGCGATCGACAGCGATCCGCAAACGGGCTGGTCCATCAATGGCGGGCAGGGGAAGGCTAACACGGCGGTCTTCCCCTTGGCGAAGCCGTTGAACAATGCCAAACTGCTTGACCTGACGCTGTTGTTCGAAAAGTATTACGCCGCGAATTTGGGGAAATTCCGCGTTTGGGCGACAGACGCGCCAGGTGCGGTCGGGGCACGAGACGTGCCGACCGACGTGGAATCGCTGTTGCTCGTTCCCGCGGCTGAACGCACCGCCGAGCAGCAGGATCGCTTGCTGGCCTATTACGTCTCAATCGCGCCGGAATTGTCCAGCGAGCGCGAAGCGATTCAAAAGCTGCGCGCCACGCTCCCTGCTTATGCCACGACGCTAGTCATGGTCGAGCGGCCGGCGGAGAATCCTCGTCGCACGCACGTACACAAGCGCGGCGAGTTCCTGCAGCCCACCGACAGCGTCGCGGCGGAAACGCCGAGTTTGTTTGAACCCCTAAAGCCGGATGAGCCGCACGATCGCCTGGCGTTCGCGCGCTGGTTGGTCAGTGAACGCAATCCCTTGGCGGCACGCGTAACGGTGAATCGCCACTGGGCTGCCATCTTTGGTCGCGGGCTGGTGCGGACGACCGAGGATTTTGGTTACCAGGGAGAACTACCGACGCACCCCGAGCTGCTTGACTGGTTGGCCGTCAATTTCGTGCGCAGCAACTGGTCGACGAA
>CAMFLN010000265.1 GCA_945957305.1 uncultured Planctomycetaceae bacterium
CATGTATTCGTTCCACCACCAGTTCAAAGCGACCGTGGGCTCGTTGAGCACACCAGGGTTGATGATCGGCGGCGGTATGGCGGTGGGAAACGTCGTTTGGCCTGGTACGTAATTGTCGGAACGCACCTTGGTCGAACTGAGATCAACCCAGGACCAGCGCCCGGCCAATTCCCAAGCGCCCCAGCCGCAGAGCCATTTCTTGCGGCCGATGCCGAAGAATTCGCTGTGCGGTTTGACGTTGTAATCCATCGCCCCCATCAGCTTGTTGTAGCCGGTATTTTCGCCGGTGAGGAAGTAACCGCCCTGAATGTAGCCGCCGTCGTAGAACACGGTGCCGCCGCCGCGTTGATTGACGAACTGGGCCATGTATTCGGCCTGGTAGTGGGCCGCTCCCCAGCTGCCGGCCACTTCGGCGTGCAGCAACTGGTAATTGGTCGCCAGGAAGCGCCCTGTGTCGACGACGTTCGGCGTGCCAGCCGCCGTCAGAAAGCCGCCGGTCTGATCGCCGACAAAGAATTCGGGAATGGTGCGTGCTTCGAACGCCTTGGCAAACGTGCCGGTCGTGCCTGACCCACCTAGCTCGCCAAACAAGTAGCCGCCGCCGATGTGCATCAGATAGCGGTTGTTGGCATGAGGATCGTAGTACAGCAAGTGTGTGGCGCGTGTGGCGAAAGAAATGCCGCCGCTATCGCCGATTTGCGTGCCGAAGCGATTGTCATTGCCTTCAGTGTTGTAGACGGTCGACGCGCTGTTCCAAAACGTGACGCCCGTGCCAAAGAGGCTGTAGGCCCACATGGTCCGTTCGTCTTCGCTGTTATCCCAGCCCATGATGCCGACGCGGCGGAACGGGTCCATAGCGATAAACGGCGCCGAGCGTTCCAGGAACTCGAGGTGCTTGATGTTGGACCACGAGTCCATGGTGACCGGTTGTCGATATTGGCCGATGCGTGCGTGGCCGACGATCGGCAAGTTCGATTGCTCCCCCCACACGTCCATAAAGCTGGGGCGGCCGGCAAAGGCGAAGTCCATTTCGATGCTGAACGCGGTGAATTCGCTCAGTTTGCCTAGCCCTTGCAGACGAGTGCGGCGGAAGCCCGTGCCGTTCTGGATGTTCCCCAAGACTTCCTTGCTTTGGAAGTCCTGGCTGAACCAGCCGGTGTCGTATTGAAAGAAGCCGCTGAGCCTGACCAGGGGAAATGGCTTTTCCAGAGCAGCGGCTTTCTTGTTGGCCTCTTCGAGTTCCTTGATGCGCTTTTCGCTCGGCTCCAGCTGTTGCCGCATGGCGTCGAGTTCCGCCTCGGCGGCTTCGAGCCGGCGCAGCACGTCGTCGATCGAAGTGTTACCTCCAGCGGGAGGGGCATCGCCCTGCGCTCCGCCGAACTGCGTGAACAGAGCGCGCGGTGGAGGGACGGCTGCCACCCGTGGCGCATTCGGCGCGCCAGGTGGCAACGGCGGACCGCTGGCCGCGGCCTCGTAACGTTGCGGCGGCGGCAAAAACTGGCCGGGCATCGGCTGAACGGGGAGCGGCTGGCCAGACATCGGCTGGACGGGGAGCGTCGCTGCCGGGGGCGCATTGTTCCCTGGCAGGGGAGCGTTAGCCACCGCGGGTTGTATTTCACCCACCGTCGGGATCGCTGGCGGCATCCCGGACGAGGCGGCAGCCTGTGGCACGACGTTTTGAGGAATTTGCGCCGGTGCGAATTGCGCCGCGAGGGGAGTTGGCGACAATAATGCTTCCGCGGCCGAGACTGCACGGCATGCGAGCGAAGCAAAAAGTGTTACGGCAAACAGCAGCAACACGCGACCTTGTGTCGGTCGATCGACGAAACTGCCCCCCTGCTTCGTCGAGCTGGGACGCAGCGCGAGACTCGAGCATGAATGAGAGGCGCGCGCACGCATGTGCTACTCCTCAATCTGCCACAACAGCGCAGCGGCCAGCAGTCACTGCGGCCTAATGCACGGCGTGGCGCAAGGTTCGCAAAAAGTCGATTGGTGGCGCTAACGCGCCGGAAAGGTAGAAAGGTGCGGGATAGTAGCGAGAGGGGGAGTGCGACACAACCCCTACCAGAGAGACCCTGTGGCATTGCCGCACACCGACTTAGGCGCTACGACAACTTACAAAGCAGTCAGGGAAACGAAAAAACCACAGAGCACGACGAGCTAGCAAAGGCCAGCCAGTACGCCTTTTGGTTTTGACCGCAGCGGAGACGGTAGTGCTGCTAGCGAGCCGACTTGGAACGCTTGCTGGTGCGCGCCGCTCCGTTGCGTTCGAAGAGGTTGAGTGCCTTGAGATCAACCATCTCGGCCATACCGGCGGCAGCTAACTCGCGCCCCGAGATGTAGCGGCCCGGGCGAATCCAGCGGGACATTTCCTCATCGGTCACGTTGAAAAGATTGGCCAGCACATGGTCCATTTCTGTTTCCAACTGGCCGAAATGGCGAGCCCATTCGGCTGCCTCGGCCAAGCCGACGTGCTCCTCGCTTTGCCACTTCATGGGGTGGAACAACAGCACGCTGTAAGGGGTCACAATACGGCGGCGGCACGCGGCGAAGGGCCACAGAGCGGCCGAAGAGCACTCGCCGGTGACGATGCCCGTCGCCCGGATCCCGCGCAACAAGATCAGCGACATCAGGGCCAGGCCCGAGTAAGGGCTGCCACCGGGTGAGTCGATGAAGAAGGTGCAGGAACCGCCCGGCGGAACATCGAGCAGCCGGCTGCTGAGTTCGCTTTCCGAATCGGTGAGATCACCGACCATCGCTATTTCGTAAGCACTATCGTGATCCATTCGTTGCATGCCTCTATGCCGGTCCGCTGCGACCCGGCGAACATGACTCGTTGCGTGGCGGACGAACTCATCTGCGGATGCGGTTTGTCGCCTGGAAGCAGCGCAGTCAAAGATCCAGAAGGACAGGAATAACGCGTCCCTAGCCCCGCGTCTTGCGGAAAATGTCTCTCAGTTAGATATATCTCGTGGTACCGCACCTAACAAGCAAAAATCGGTTTCTGGCGCCTGTGCCGCCGGTCTTTTGCCGTCATTCTCCCACTGCGCCGGCCGGTCGCTCGCGCAGGCGAATCTCCCCCTGACAGCAGTCACAGGTCTTCAATTCGTACATGGGGATGGCGCATATGTCGCACCAGTAGTCCAATTCATACTTTCGGCCTTTACGGACCACGTACCACCGTACCATTTGTACGGCCGGCAACTGGTCGTAACGGCGGACCACCATCTCGACGTCGTCGGCGCGTAGCCGCTCGTCGAGCCAGAAGCCACGCGTGCGAAAATCCTTCACCAGCGGTACCAGCTCGCCGCCGGTTGTTTCCAGCGCGATCTGCGTCCGTTCGGCATCGGCATCCGTTTCGATCCCAAAGCGCCGTCCCAGCGCCGCGCCCAACCAGACCAGGCGTCCGTGCAACGTTTCGGTCGTGAAGCCCGGCTTGCTCGCCGTGGTCTGCTCGGGTTCGTCGGCGCACGCAGCGCCAGTCGCGGTAGCGACGCACAACGTCAGCAAGGCGGCCAACCTTAAGCAGCACCGACATAACCGTGACATCATGGCGACCCACGCGAACATTTCTGCCCCTGCCTTGCGGGCATCAAAGCGCCGAGAATTACTCCGCGGCGTGCCCCACGACGACCAATTTGACCAAGCGCGACTCTTTGGCGGCGCCGTCGATCGTCGCTTTCACGACGACGCTCCACAACTCGCCGGTTTCGTCATGAACCATGGCCGGGGCGGTGGTTTCGTCGAAGTCGGCTCCCACGGCCCGCAGCGGCATAATGGCGGGGTGCGTAGTTTCGGCCGCGTCACGGCTGAACTTGTACAAATCTTCCGCTTCGAGCTTGGCCGGGTCTTTGTCTTCCCCGGCAGGCGAAAGCAGCAGGAAATCGCGCGTCTCGGACGTGCCCACGTGGTTGCCGTCGACAGGCTGCAAGCCGTAACGCAGTGTGTAGACGCCGGCAGCAATTTCCTGATTGCGGAAATCCGTGATTTTGCGCGGAAAGCGCACCACCCCGACGACTTGTCCCACCTCGAACGGATACAACACAGTGTCCGAAGGGGAGAAATCGGGCTGGATCGGCACGCTGGTGCGCAACCAGAGTTCGCACAAAGTGCGTTTGCTGCTGCTGACCTTAACGGCTTTGCTCGACATCAGCTTGCCAATGTCGGCCGACACTTCGTCGGGCACACCCTGCTCGGCCGCGGCCACGGTGTAATCGGCCGCACGAGTTGTCGCACAGCATAAGCAAGCGCCTAACAGCGCGACCAGACCAGTCAGCTTCGTCATTCGTCGATCTCCACTCGGCAAAAAACAGGCGGGCGGTGTCACAGCAGTTTCTGATACGACTGTTGCCCGGCCGCCTGGCGTGATTAGCCGCGACCGGAGCAGCCGTTGCAATCGATATCATCGGACGGCAGCCGCGACGGCGAGCGACGAAGCGGCTGTCGAAGGGTTACCGTAGAACCATAGCTTCCGACTGTGTAAAGCGTCCTGGCGAGACTTCCCGGACAAGCCGCTTAGCAGCCAAAGCCATTGACCGTTTGTTCGCAGCGCGGCTCCTAGAACGTGGCGAGGTAGGCGCCCCGTGTCATCGGTGACGACCACTGCGCCCCCAGGCCGCGTCCGGTAAAGGAGGCGTCGACCGTATAAGCCGGCGCCGAATTCTCGACGTTGGTCAACGGCGGATAAAAGGTTCGCTCGTTCGAGCACACGCAGTCCCCTTTGTTCAGCTTGCGTGTTTCCAGACGAATTTCCTTGCCGGCGGTCAAAGTGGCCACCATGTCAACGTGATCGATCGACAGCTTGATCGGCATGGCCGCGATTCGCATGACATCGCCCGCGACAATCCCTGCACGCTCGCGAGCAAAAGCGGCCAGGGCCTGCTGCTGTTCGGGCGTGGCGGTGTCGTCGACCAAGATCACCGAGCGAATCGGATGCGGATGGATCACCATGCCGCTGCCAAAGCCCAACGTGTCGTTGGCGCGAACGGTCATGACAACTTTCATGCCCGTCAAATCGACTCCTTGGTAGCTTCCTTGATCGATGCTCCAGGCCAAGATCGCTTGCTGGCCGGTGAGTCCGATTTGGCCATTGGCAAAGCACGGTCCTGTGTAGACGTCGCAGGTGCGCGCCTCGACGTAGTCACCACTAATCTCAGCCGCTTGAACGGCCGCGACGAGGCTGATCAAAGCCACAGCCGAGAGTCCCATAATTCGCAACATGGTCCGCTCTCCTGACGAAGGTTGATTTCGATGCCGTACGAGGACAATCGCTCTGCCCACCGCTGCAGGCGCGCACTTCCGTGGGGGCGAACGCCGCGGGCAAAAGCGCAACAAGTCGGTTGATCGACTGTTTCAAGATACGCTGGCATTTTACCCCCCGCGCGGCGGACGGTCCAGCAAGGCCCGGCCCCCTTCCACGATCCTGTAACAAGTCGCGACACGCGTTGTCGTGCATTTTCCCGCGGGATTGCCGGGGCGCAAAACACCAATCCGAAGGTCAACTGTCCTGGCGGTCGCCAGGATCGAGGCGCAGGCCCGCTGTCCTGGGACGCGATCTGTCGATTGCGGAAATTAAGCGCACGTGTGACTCGCCTTTCATACGGGTTACACTGCTAACTAACAGATGTACTGTGGTGCAGGTCGTTTTCCAACGGCTGGTTTCAACGGCCGGGGCAGGAGAACCAATGTTTA
>CAMFLN010000266.1 GCA_945957305.1 uncultured Planctomycetaceae bacterium
CACGCTGCCTGTCAGGACGCCCACGACGGTGAGCGGGCGCCCCTCATATTGGGCATTAATTTCCTCCGCCAGCCGGCTGACTCCCTCACGCAGTTGTTCTTCGTCAAGTATCGGTCGCACAGTACGGCCCACGTCCGGAGGTTTGTTTTTGGTCCGCTCGGCTTTTATAGCGCGGCGCCGCGCCCCGTGCGGCGGCGCAGCATTTTACTGGGGAATTGTCGGATTATGAACCCATGCCCTTGGCCCAAACCATCGCCAGGCACATACGCCGCTTCGGGGCGGCTACTCTCGACTTGCCCAGCCGGCTAAACTTCACAGGCACAACACACCAGACGATTCCGCCCGGTGCCAGGAACCCGCTGAGGAGCTCGAGCGCGCGTGACAGACACACTTCCCGGCTGGAGGCGCGAGACCGTCGCCGGCCACGTGGCCGAGGTCTTCGAGCCTCCACAGCCTAGCGAGTTCGGTTACGTCGTCATTTATTTGCACGGCGTTCATCTGAAGTCGCTGAGCGATAACGCCGTGTACACCGAGGCATTCGCCCGGCATGGCCTGCGTGTCGTGGCGCCGCAGACCGGCCGCAGTTGGTGGTCTGACCGGATTTGTCCGGAATTCGACCCCCAGGTCACGGCGCAGCGGTACGTCTTGGATTCGATCCTTCCCTTCATTCGCGAGCGCTGGAGGAGCGTCCCGCCGCGAATCGCTCTTTTGGGAACCAGCATGGGGGGGCAAGGCGCCCTGCGCTTTTCCTACAAATTTCCTGACCGATTTCCCATCGTGGCGGCATTGTCACCGGCGATCGACCACCAGGTGCGCTACTACGAGGAAGGCGAGGACGGCACGCTGGCCCTGATGTACGATTCGCCCGAGGCCGTGCGACAAGACACCGCGACGCTGCACGTGCACCCGCTGAATTGGCCGCGCAATGTCTGGTTCTGTTGCGATCCAGTCGACTATCGCTGGCACGAAAGCACGGAACGGCTGCGTTCCAAACTGGCGGCCATCGGCATTCCGCACGATTACGACCTGCAAACCTCGGCCGGCGGGCATTCGTGGGAATACTACAACCACATGGCTCCCCAGGCGATCGGCTACATCGTCGAGCGACTGGAACGCGAGCGGCTGCGAATCTTATAGCGCCCTCGTCGCTGAAAATTCACAGGGCATCGCCGCGGCAGTCATTGCTCAACGCCGCAAGCCGGCCGGCGGCGTCGACGGTGCACCGTTGGAACTTTGTCGCTGCGGCGCGCCGGTTTCCAGGTTTTGAATATTCAACTGGTGCGCGTCCTGCACCTGAAGTTGATTGAGCGAAGGCCAGAAAAGAAACTTGCCGGCGCTTTGCTCATCGTACGGCGCACCCACCCGGACTTGCCGCGCGAGGTAGGCGTAGTTCCGGCCATCTCCTTCCAGGACCAACAGGTCCTTCGCTGCGACGTAAGTCAGTCGTGCGGCACTGGCGGAATAGGTTTGGCCGCGATGCGCAGGCTTGGTGGGGTCGGCCGCTGCACGACCTGCCCCCAGGTTGGCCCGGCCATCGAGCCGCGCATTGCCCGTGGCCGCGAGTTCGAAAGGTTGCTGTCCTGGCGCAGTGGCCGGCGTCCGCATGACCCGCAGCCGATCGCTGGTCAACAACACCGCTCCGTCACTCAGCTTGTCCGGATCATCCGGCTCGACGATCGTGTCCCAATCGGGCGTGGGACTATAAACGCAGCGCACGCGATCCTGAAATTCCATCGTCTGACGCGTCTGATTGCCCGAAACTTGCCCCTGGAAATTGATCCCCAGATAGGCCAGCCGCTCGCCGGTCGGCGCGGTGGGCGGTGGCGCTTGCGGCATGCCCGGCAGGTGGGGCATGCCGGTCCCGGTATCGACCCATACCCGGCGCACCCAGCCCGGCCCACGTGCCAGGATATCTCCACTGGCCGGTTGGACCATGAGGTCCAGCGTCTTCATCCGTTCCAGCACCGACTGCTTGCCGGCTTGAGTGGTTCGCTGCTCGAGAAAGACATTGTTTTGACAGATGACGCGATTCACCTGCGGACGGACGCGCGGATCCATTTCGCCGAACTGAACTCGTGGCTCGAAGATCGCCTGCAGCAGGTCGCACGTCAGACGTTGGTGCTCTTGCAGGGGTGCGCCTTCCGGCGTCAGCCGCCCGCGCTGCATGACGGCCGTGACCCCGTCGCGGAACGATGCCTCGCGACCGTCGAAATCCATCTGCCCTTTCCAAGTGATCTCGAGCGGCTGCGGCTTGCCCGCCGCTTGATTCGTCGCATCAGCCGGAACAACTAGCGTCATCACGCCACGACCATTGACCCAGGCATGGTTTTTGGCACGATCCAGGTGAATATCGCTGCCGTCGATCGTCATCTCGCGTGCTTCGATGTGTGCCGGGGAACCCATGACGTGCACCACCGCATGATTCGGCACCGGCTGATCGACGTCGAGCTTATCTCCCTGGATCAAGAAAGGGCGTTCGCCGGGCGTGGCGACCTGAGTTTCGCGCAGGCGCACTTTGCCTTCCATGTGTACCCGCGTCACGTCGGTCGCTTTTTCGCCGATTAGTGCTTCGACCTGTAGCAGGTCGCCCGCGACATGCATCTGCCGCGTGGGCGCGCCGTTGGCGGTGGCGCTGGCCAGTGGGTTCGCCGGTGCGCCGGTCGCCGCGGCGTCTGTATTGTTGCTGTTGGACGGCGCAATGGGCGAGCGCGCGGCGCCCTTCGCGGCCGCGGCGGCGAGTCCCACGCCAGGCGTTTTGGGACGTCGCAGCCACACCTGTAAATGATGCACATCGCCGGTCAACGTCGGCGACTCGAAATGGACCCGTTCGAAGGCCTGCAGCCGATCCGGGACCAGCCGCCGGCGGCCCGAGGCATTCGCGGGGGGCGTCGGATCCTCGAGCAGGAACAAGCGAATGGTTTCGGCCTTCAGCAAGCCCACTCCTGCGCTCTCGACTGCGGCCGCTCCGGCCAGCTTCGCACATTGCACACCCTGGTACGGGCCGAATTCCAACTCGCGCGACCAGGTGGCTTCGACGGGTCTGGCGCTGGCGTCGTTGGGTGTGATCGCTTTGAGCCAGCCGGGCCCTTTGAGTCCGCCGGCGTTTTTCTTGATGTCGTATTCCAAGCGCGTCCCGCGCGCTTGGACGCCGCGCGACGGCGAACGAATCACGACCGGGTCCCCTTCGGCCTCGACGCGACTCGGTTCAAGCTTGGGCATGTCGCCCCGCCCCGCGGCTGATTTTGGTGCTTTCGCCGCCTCACCCATCGGTTCAAAGAAGACCGACAACACTTCGCAATTCAGTTGGTCGCTGGGTCCGTCAGCATTCACGCGCAAGACGTCGACGTGTTTGCGAAACGTGGCAGCAAACCGCGTCACGTCGAATTGAAAAGCGCCGTCGCAAGTGATGTCGACCGGCGGATTGTCATGGGCGCCGGCCGGTGCTGCCGGGGCGGCACGCGCAGGGGCCGAAGGACTCGGGAACATATCGGCCTGTCCTGGGTGCAAGCGCATGCGCACATCCTGCTTCAGCGTGATGGAATTGACGCCGCCGAAGCCGGGGGCCGGTGAATTGGGGGCGGGGTTCGAGCTCGGCGCCAGATGGATATCCAGATCGCGTCCACTCCCGCGGTTTAAACCAAGTCGAAAATCGACCGGGTGCGGCGTGATAATCCGATCTCCCACCAACTCGGCATCACGCGTCGTGATGAGCAGATCATCCTGTGGCCCAGGCAGCCGTTGATCACTGCGAATCGTGATCGGCCCGCGCATCGTGCCTCCCACCAACTTGCCGATTTTCATCTGCTTTAAGTCGACCGGCGTGTCGAAGCGCAGAATCGCCCCCTGCGGCGCCTGCAAGATGACAGCACGCCGATTTCGATCCGCATCGTTTTCCTGGTCGTCTCCGCCGGGCATGAAAATCAAAGTGCACGGAGTGATTTCCAATCGGCCGTCAGCCAACGTTTCGTAGGAATGCAGCAGGAGCTTGCCGCGAGGCGATTCAAAGACCTTGGGTGACGTCAGCTCCCAATCGCCGGGCTTGAACCAGGGAGTCAGCGACTCGCGCTGCATCTCGACCACGCTCTTGCCCAGGGGCAGGTTCGGCTTGAGCCCCTCCTGCTCGGGGCGCGGGTCGGCCGAGGGTTCAATGAACGGAACGACCGCCAGCGCGTACAGCCAGTAAATGCCGAAGACCATGCCGAAGCTCCCCAGGATCCGCTTCCAGGGGCGCCCAGGGCGGGCGATATCGGCGGCGCGCGGCGCCGCTGCGGACGGTGAATCGTCCGGCGGCACAAGCGGCGACGCCTGCGGGCTAGGAGGCATAAGACTGTATCAACTCGTCCCAGCGCCGCTGGGCCTTGAGGATCACTTCGATTGTTTCCCTCACCGCGCCACGTCCTCCGTGTGCGGTGGTCACATACTGCGCCGCTTGACGAACTTCTTCACAGGCGTCGGCCACGGCCACACCGAAACCGGCGAGATGAATCGTCGCCAGGTCCGGCAGGTCATCGCCGACGTAGCACAGTTGGTCCGTGGTCAGGTGCAACTCAGCCAGGATTTCGCGAACGGCGACGGCTTTGTTCGCGGTCCCTTGGCGGACGATGTCGATTCCTAATTCCTTGGCGCGCAAATTGACGATGTGCGAGTTCCGCGCCGTGATGATGCCAAATCGTCCGCCGGCGTTGCGCCAAACGCGAATGCCCATGCCGTCGCGAATGTGGAACTGCTTGGTCTCAATTCCTTCGTTGCTGTACACAATGCTGCCGTCGGTCAAAACGCCGTCGACGTCGACGAGGATCAGCTCGATGGCCTGGCATAGCTTGTCTACGCTCATCTACGCACCTCTATCCGGCGGAAGTTCAGTCGTCGCTTGGCATCGCGAAGGACGTGGAAAGCTGTGACGATTGTACCTCTGACCATCGAGCGCCGAGGCAACGCAGGCAAACTGTGCGTCCCCGGGGGCTGGTCACGCCGCCTCGTCCGGCAACATGGCCAAAACGTCGGTAATATCCAGCAACCCGACCGGCGCGCGCCGCGCATCGACCACTGGCAATTCACTGATCTTGCGTTCAGCCAGAATCGCCACGGCATCGGTCAACATCGATCCGGCGGGCACGGCGCACGGATCGCGTGTCATGACACGGCTGATCGGCTGGTCGATGCAATCATCGCGGCGCTTTTCGAACAATCTGGCCAGGTCGCTGTCGGTAAAAATGCCGACCAGGGCGTCCGCATCATCAACCAACATGATGGCGCCGCTACGCCGCCCAGGGCGTACCAGGCTGGCGAACACATCGCGCACAATTTCTGATTCGCGCGCCACCCGGCACTCGGCCAAAGGACGCATGCGTTCTTCGACACGCGACAGGCGCCGCCCCAGCGCACCGGCCGGGTGCACACGGGCAAAGTCTTCGTGACCAAAACCGCGTAGCCGCATGGCCACGAGCGCCAAGGCGTCGCCCAGAGCCAGCATCGCCGTGGTGCTGGTGCTGGGAGCGAGTCCCAATGGACACGCCTCTTGCAAAGGCCCCAATGACAATACCACGTGCGCCGCACGCGCCAGCGCGCTGCTCGCGCGTCCGGTCACTGCAATCACAGGCACTTCGAGACGGGCCAGCGAAGGCAACAGCCTGACCACCTCTTCGGTTTCACCGCTTTGCGACAAAACCAGCACGACATCGTC
>CAMFLN010000267.1 GCA_945957305.1 uncultured Planctomycetaceae bacterium
TCTCGAGGCTGAACGGCCCATGTTCGGTCATCGACGGCAGCTGACGGTATTCGGCGCTGCAGCGGTAGCAAGTCAGGCTGTCGCCCACGACAAAAAACAACAGCATGTCCGCCAGAGCCGTGGCAAACAGGATGGCAAAGGTCAAATACGTCCAATAAAAGTTCCAGGTCACGCAGCTGGCGGCGAAACCGCCCACGACGATGGCCAATCCCAGCCGGTGCGGGAAATCCTTGCGGACAAACAAGTCTCCGCTGCCACAGATCAAACAACGATGCAATTCCTCCCCCGACCAGGCCCCCTCGGGAGTCGCGAACGACGCGTGGCAATGCGGGCAATCGAGCGCCGCCCCCTGAGGAGCGATTTGCTGTTTTGCTGTGGCGTCACAACGGGGACACGCGAAAGTAACGTTCATAAAAATGCATCAAACTAAAAGAGGGCCGACCAACCGCGGCACGCGACCTTCCATCATAAGGGATACCCGGCCTGGGCTGACAGCAGCCCCGAGGCCAATTCTCCGAGGAATGTTGTGATCACAGCCACGTAAAGTATGCCGGTTGCGCTTTGTGTATTGGGGATTTTCATCGTTTGCCAAGCCATCAGGGCCAAGAGTGCCGTGCCGGCCAGCCCCCCGACCCAACGCAGCGCTAGAAACAATAGGTTTGTCATTTCCGGCAGGCCGCCGTTCCCGATTTCAAGCCCCAGCCCTGCGCCGCAAACGAGCGCACGCAGCAGCGTCGCAATCGCTAACAAGACGATCAATCGCAACAGCGGCTCGAGCGGCATCCCCGGGGCGTTGAGGTACCAATGTCCCAGCAACATGGCTGCCATGGTGGTGCCCAGCAGTAGCCCGCTGGTCGCCGGATCGAGCCATGCAAAGACAGGCGTCAGGGGCCCGATATCCGGAGCTTGGCTTACCAGACAAGCGGCCGCGAGGTCGACAATCGCCAGGCAGCCGAGAATGGCAATCCCCAGCCGGGGGCGTTCGTACAGCCAAGCCACGGCGCCAATGTAGCTGAGCACAGCGGCGCCAATCGCCGGCCAGGGGGAATGTGCCGAATCGGCTCCGGTGCCCAGAACGAGCGCCGCCAGTGAGTTCAAACCCAGCAGCACATACAGATTGTTGCGGTAGTACCCGCTGGTCACATCGCGCGGCGGCACCACCGTCATGGCGGCGGCCATACCGAATGACAAACGCAATATGAACTGAATCAAGATCGACACGGACGGATCTCACCACCGTCGCTGATGCTCGAGCGGACGGTGCCGCGTCGGAAACTGCCAATGACCGCGTTAACTACTCGATTGGTTTCAAAAAAATCGCAACGATTACCTGTCGTTGCCTACCGGCGGTCGCCGTAGATCAGGTTCATGATTTCCGATCGACTCGACAGGTTCGAGCGGAAGACTCCGCGCATTGCCGACGTAACGCAGAGGCTGCCCGGTTTGCGGACGCCGCGAATCGTCATGCAGGAATGCGAGGCTTCGATGACCACCGCCACCCCCTTGGCCTGGAGCTCTTCGACCAGCAGGTCGGCGATTGTTTCCGTCATGCGCTCCTGCACTTGCGGACGCTTCGAAACGACCTCGATGACGCGGGCGATCTTGCTCAAACCGACGACGCGGCCATTGGGCAGGTACCCGACGTGCGCCGTGCCAATAAAGGGGAGCATGTGGTGTTCGCACATGCTGTTAAAGCTAATGTCCTTGACCAGCACGACTTCGTCGTATTTTTCGGTAAAGAATTTCTGCAGATGGTGGCGCGGATCGTCGTGCAGCCCACTGAAGAGTTCGGCGTACATCCGGGCGACACGGGCCGGAGTTTCGCGCAGTCCTTCGCGGTCCGGGTCTTCACCGACGGCGGCCAGAATTTCGCGCACGGCGTGCCTGATCCGAGCCTGATCGACGGGACTGGCTCCTTTTCCCGGCGCGATGCCCTCGTCGAGCTCGGCTGTGAGCGATTCGTAAACAGTAGGGGACGATTCCGCCATAAAAACTTTCCGCAAGGCAAGAATGGGCGAGTACTTGGATATTAGCGCGGCCTGGGAGGGGGGTCAAGCCGCCCAAGGATGCGGAGCGACAATCGGCCCTCCCAGCCGGGAAATCGCACAGCGGCGTGATCACCCGCTGGTTACCGCGACTAAAACGTTCGTGCGGGCCGCAATGATGGGGGTCAATTGCAGCTGAAATCGGGGGGGAATGGCACGTGTGCGGCCCCCTGACGCGCGCCCAGGGAATTCAGCAATTTCTGCGCGCGAACACAGATATCGCATTCCGCCAGCAATTCGGCCTTTGTCTGCACATCGAAATCGAGCGTGTAGGCGACGATATCGGTCAGCACATTGAGGCTAATACCTTGATGTAGCAAATGCGAGAGCGGACCGAGCGCCTCGGTCGTTTCCGGCAGCACGCGGCGAAACGCTGTCAGCAGTTGTTGCGTCAACTCCTGTTTGTGATCTTCCAGGCTCGCGGGGTAGCGCTCGACGCACAGGCGGGCCGTCGCCTGGCGGTAGAGCGTGTCCGAGGTCAGTTCCTGCTCCAAGCGAACACGTGCCATGCCGGCCAAGAGCAAGTTGTAGCGTCCGTCAGGCAGCCGCACGTGCGTGGCGATTTTTCCCAGGCAGACGGTGGGGTAGACCGGCGGCCGGCCTTCGTAATCCATCTCCCATCCTGGGGCGAGCAACGCCATGGCGATGAATTGATCACCGGCCAGAGCGGCCTCGAACATTTCGCAGTAACGCGGTTCGAAGATGTGCAAGGGCTGCAGGACATGGGGGAACATAACCAGGTTCGGCAGCGGAAACAGGCGCACCGTGCCTGAGAACGTTTCGGGATCGAATTGCAAGTTTTCGAAGGGTGGCATAGCAGCAATCTGCCCGCAGGGGAGCTCGAAAATCGGCGGGGGCGCGCCGCCAAGCAGCCCCACTCATCGGAGGCCAGAATACCAGTCTAATTCGCGCTTTCCGGATGTGGTGAGTCGAGATGGATTTCGGGGATGTCGTCGGCGACCAACTCCACCTGCGGATAGTCCTCCGAGCTATCGATGATTTCCCGAAAGCAGCGCTGCATTTCGGCAAAGAATTTGTCCAGATCGAGTCCCTGGTGATGCGGACGATACGGCTCCAAGTAGCCCAGGCTGGTGTAGTACAGCTTTTTCGCGCCGCGGATATTGCCGTTGCCGAAATGGTGCAGGGCGACGGCAGCCTGAATCAGCCCTTGGTAGAACTTTCGCGACGGGCCCTGGTAGTCGGTCCACAACTCTTCCCAGGCTTCGTGACTCTCGAAAAACTCGCAATCGTTAAATAGTGCGATGCCGCGGAGATAGAGGGGATCGTATTCGGCCGTGGCCATGAAGAATGAGCCTCGCGCAAGAGGGAAATGCCGCTCGCTCCGGCACATTGTGCGATTATAGTCGCACAGGTAAGGTCGCACCACGACCGGGCGGTTTCGCTCGGCGTGGGACGACAGCAAGGTAACTGCTTGACAGGATACTCAGCGGCTTCAAGAATTGGTGCGGCGCGTCGTGTCTCGCAGTCGGAAATCCAGTTAAAGGGGAGCCTGTTGCCTGCCCATGGCGGGGGACCCGGCTTCTCGTCGCTCGCATGGCAAGTACCGCAACAGCTCGGACACATGCGGCGCGCGTGGATCGCAAATTGGCGCAGCTATACCCCGACGCCCATTGCTCGCTCGACCATCACTCGCCACTCGAACTGTTGATTTCGACGATTCTCTCGGCGCAATGCACCGACGAACGGGTGAATATCGTCACCAAGGATCTGTTCCAGCGCTATCGCACTGCGGCCGATTATGCACGGGCGCCCCTGGCGCAATTGGAGAAGTCGATCCAAAGCACCGGATTCTTTCGCAACAAGGCCAAGAACATCAAGGCCTGCTGCCAGACGCTGCTCGACCGTTACGACGGCGAGGTCCCGCGCGACCTGGAAAGCCTGGTGGTGCTGCCTGGTGTGGGCCGCAAGACGGCCAATGTGGTTCTGGGGTCGGGCTTTGGCATTGCCTCCGGCGTGGTTGTCGATACGCACGTAGGCCGGCTGAGCGGTCGGCTGGGACTGACGCAGAGCAAAGATCCGATCAAGATCGAGCAAGACCTGATGCGCGAGCTGCCCCGCGACGAGTGGGTCAATTTCAGCCACCGCATGATTCAGCATGGGCGGCGGGTGTGCCTGGCCCGCAAACCGCGCTGCGAAGTCTGCGCCCTAGCCGACATTTGCCCGCGCATCGGCCTGGCCGAAACGGCGGTCGAATTGCCAGCGACAAAGAGTCGAGTGGCGAAAAAACTGTCCGAAAAATCTCGCCCCGCGGCGAGCAAACACGGGAGCGCCCGAGCGGGGACGGGTAAGCCTGCAACGGGCGGGCCCCTGAGGGGCAAGCAGAAAGCTCGAGGGGCCACAGCGGCTCAGCGTGCCACGGCGGATCGACAGCGACGTTCTTAACCGCGGCTGGGAACTTTCCGACGATCAGAAAAGCGAGCAATCACGAATGATTCTTTCAGGTCACGAGATCCGCGAGCAACTCGGCACGAACATCGTCATCGATCCTTTCGATCCCGCGCGCTTGAATCCCAACAGCTATAACCTGTCGTTGCACGACGAGTTGCTGGTCTACGAGGAAGTCGTGCTCGACATGTTGAAGCCCAACCGGGTGCGTCGTCTGACAATTCCGCCGCAGGGCCTGGTATTGAATCCCCACCAGTTGTATCTGGGACGCACCATCGAGCGCACCGAGACACACAACCTCGTGCCGATGATCGAGGGACGCTCGTCGATCGGGCGATTGGGACTATTCGTGCACGTGACCGCAGGCTTCGGCGACGTGGGGTTCTGCGGTTATTGGACGCTTGAGATGTTTGCCGTACAGCCGGTGCGGGTTTACCCGGGCGTGCCGATTTGCCAGATCTTTTACCACCAGATCGCGGGCAGCTACACTGAGTACGACAGCGACAAGTATCAGCACAATCACGACATCCAGCCGAGCATGATCTTCAAAGAGCTGAACCCGGCCTCGAGCAATGATCCGCAACTGCAACTGGCCTTCGGCATGGAGCGGGTCGTCAATTAGTTGTTCAGGATTGCTCACCGCTCTCGGTCGCTCGGACGATGATTCCCGCGATGACGCCGGTCTTGGCATCGGCGTAATTCTGAATATACGCCCACTCGCGGGCCGCTAGTTTGCATTTTTCCGCTTCGTACAGCTTGCGGTCGCCTGCATGGCGGCGGAGATGATCGCGAAATTGCAGCATCCGCGCGACCTCGGGGCAAGCGACCGTAAAGACGTGCAGGTTGATCTCGGTGTCGGGCCCCTTCAGCATGCGGTGCTGCCACCAATCGGGTTCGCGAATACGCAGCACATAGCCGGCCGCCTCCAATGGTGGCACGTAGTTCGCTTCGTCCGCGGAGTCCGGCACTTCCAACACCATATCAATGATCGGCTTAGCCGCCAAACCAGCGACCGAGGTGGAACCGACGTGCTCGATGGAGAGCGCCATGCTGCCAAGAATCTGGCGAATTCGCTCGGCTTCACGCTCAAAGAGCTGGGGCCACCGCGGATCGTATTCGACGAGCTTGATCGGCGCGTCATGACGCTGGGCGCCGCGAATGCTATGGCGTTCGTTGTCCGCTTCGCTCGCGGGGGTAATGCCTCGGGGGGCAGCGTCCATACGT
>CAMFLN010000268.1 GCA_945957305.1 uncultured Planctomycetaceae bacterium
CCTCGGGGTTGCGCTTCGGCAATGTTGCGACGAGTCTCGCTACCTACGCCGCTGCCTTCATCGAGTCTGGGCAAGTCGCGGTTCAAACGGGACTGCAAACGAGCGCGGGCGTACCGATTCAGAATGCGGCCGCGGATTGGATAACGATCGGCAATCAAATGTTCCTGGTCGCCCAGACCGGCGGACCGGTACCCGGGCTGCCCCCCACGGCAACCTTTACGGGGTTGGGAACACCCGGGCTCAACAACCTGGGCACGATCGTCTACTCCGGTGCGTTCAGCAACCCTGCCGGACCGGTCAACACTGGCACCGGCATTTGGCTGTCCACGCCGGGCTATGCGGCACCTGTCGCCATGACGGGAATGCCGCTGCCGGAGCTTGGTCCGGACGTGACATTCCATGGCATCAGCCTGAACCAATCCGCTAATGGCAGTAACGCGCATGTGAACGCCGCGGGACAGACCGTGTTCCAGGGGCAGATCCAGGGGAGCGGTGTACAGACGGGTGTGAACGATCGCGGGGTGTGGCGGGGGGACCTGGGATCAGTGTGTTTGGTCGCGCGTACGGCTGATGCCGCTCCGGGATTGCCAGTGGGTTCGCTGTTCTCCAGTTTTCCGCTCTTGTCCGTGGCGAATAACGGCGCGGTCGCGGTGCTGGCTCAAGCAGGATTGCCGGGAGCCCAACACGCCGGAATTTGGACCGGCGCGCCAGGTGACCTGCACAAGGTGGCCTATTTCGGCGATACGGTATCCGACGGACCGCACGGGATGGCAAGCATTGGCGTCATCACTTCATTCGCGCAGAACGCCATCGGCGAGATCGCCTTCCAATCCAGCGGCGGCGCCATCTTTGGCCAGGATCAATTTGGACGGTTGCACGTTCTGGCGCGTCCTAACGACCTGATCCAAGTGATGCCCGGCGACTTCCGCACCATTTCGGACCTTTTACTCCCCGTCGGCAACGAGTTCTCGGGCGGACCGACGGTGCTGAACGATCATGGGGAAGCCATTTTCTTGGCCCTTTTTACTGACGGCACGAGTGGCGTATTCATCTCGAATGAACTCGTCCCGCTGGCCGGCGACACCAATGCCGACGGCATCGTTAACGGCCAGGATTTCGCGCAAGTCGCCAGCAACTGGCTAACGTCGGGCATCAATACAAGCGACGTGAATTTCGACGGCATCGTGAATGGGCAGGATTTTGCCCTGATCGCCTCGAATTGGCTGGGGACGCGCGATGATGCAGGAATCGCCGCAGCGGCCGCGGTGCCCGAGCCGGCGACCGTTGCGCTGTTGATCGTGGGGGCGATCACCTGCGGGCTTCTTCGCCAACGAAAACGCCGTGCGCGAGCTTAGTTGTTCACTATCGCCGTCACGACTTCTTCTACGCTCTGGCCCTCTCGGCAGGGAATGAACCGGCATTCGCTCAGGCTGCGGAACCAGGTGAGTTGCCGCCGCGCGAAGGCACGCGTGCGGTTCTGCACGAGCTCGATGGTCTCGGCCAACGTGTATTGGCCGTTTAAGTGTTCGATCACCTCGCGATAGCCGAGCGCCTGGCCTGCTGTGTGACTCAGTCCTTCGACCGGGGCACTGGTAGATTCGGGAAGAGCACTGGCGGAGCCAGTGGCACACGTTGAGTCACGAGAGACGCCGTCGTCGCTTGCATTCAGCAGCGTGCGAACTTCGTCGACCAGACCGGCGGCAAACATCGCATCGACCCGCGCGTTGATGCGTTGATACAAGGCCTCGCGCGGCCAGTCGAGAACGAACACATGACAATCGCTGGCCGGGCGGGCCATGTCGAATTGTTTCTGTAACTGGCTGATTGGCTGGCCGGTTTTCTCGAAAACTTCGAGAACCCGCACCAAGCGTTTCGTGTCCTGCGGATGCAGACGCTCGGCCGAGACGGGATCCACCGCGCGCACTTGCTCGTGCAACCAGGCGGCGCCGCGCTGTTGGGCGTGGGCTGTGATGCGCTCGCGAAATTCCCAGTCAGCGGGGGGACCCTGAAAAATGCCGCGCAACAACGCTTTCAAATAGAGCGGTGTGCCGCCCACAAATAGCGGCACGCGCCGCCGCGACGCGATTCCTGCAACGACTTGCTCGGCCGCCGCGACGTAGTCAGCCAGGCTGTAGCTGTGCGAGGGCTCGCACACGTCGATCAGATGATGGGGTACCTGGGCCCGCTGTTCAGTCGTCGGCTTGGCGGTGCCGATGTCCATCCGTCGGTAAATGGCCATCGAGTCGAGCGAAATGATTTCCGCATCTAAGCGGCGCGCAAGCTCGACGCCCACGGCGCTTTTGCCAGCCGCCGTGGGGCCCGAGAGAAACCAGCAGTGATCGAATCGCGAATTCAGCGGCCGCGCGCCCCCAATTGCCTGATTTGCCTTCTCGGCTTAAAGTGAACCGTTCGACATTTACCGCCAGGGAGCTTGTTGTGAGCGAGACTTCCACGATCCTAGCACGACTGATGACCGTGATCGAGGATCGACGTGCGCGCCCTCATGAGCGTTCCTATACGGTCAAGCTCATGACGGCGGGCGTGGAGAAAATCGGCGAAAAGATTGTCGAGGAAGCCGCCGAGGTCGTCGACGCCGCGCGCGAGGCCGATGGCCCCGAGGCTCGCCGTCATTTGGTTCACGAAGCGGCCGATTTGATCTATCACTTGTTCGTAATGCTTGGCTTCAAAGAGATTCCCCTGGCCGAGGTCGAAGCGGAGTTGGCGCGCCGTTTCGGGATTTCGGGCTTGGACGAAAAAGCGGCGCGCCCTCCCAAGGACCATTCCGGCTCATGACGAATTTTCGCATTGGAATTCCCAGCAAAGGCCGACTGTCGGAATTGGCCGGCGAATTGTTGAAAGAAGCGGGACTCAATTACCGCCGCCCCGATCGCAGTCTGTTCGCGCGCTGCCGTGATATGCCGATCGACGTGACGTTCCTCCGCACCGAAGACATTCCCGTCCTCTGTGCCGAGGGGGCCATCGACATGGGCATCACCGGCAGCGACCTGGTCGCCGAACATCGCGCACCAGTCGTCGAACGTTTGCCGCTGGACGTGGGACATTGCCGGCTGGCGATTTGTGTCCCCGAAGCCGGAACCATCACCGATCCGCGCGACCTGGCGGGCAAGCGCATTGCCACGAGTTTCCCCAACACGACCCAAGACTACCTGGAAAAACATCACACTCACGCCCACATGGTGCCGCTCTCGGGCTCGGTGGAAGTGATGATCGCCCTGGGAGTTGCTGACGCAATTGTGGACCTCGTGGAGACCGGCAGCACGCTGGCGGCCAATGGCCTGAAAATTCTCGACGAGATCGGAAATTATCAAACCGTGGTTATTCAAAATCGGGATTGCCGCCATCCCGAGCTTGCCGACCGCGTGGTACGCCGGCTCGAAGGGGTCGTCATCGCCCGCAGTTATTCGCTGCTGGAATACAACGTGCCACGCGGCAAGCTGAGCGAAGCCGAAAAGATCACCCCGGGCTTTAACTCTCCCACCGTCAGCGCCTTGGAAGACGCCGATTGGTGCGCCGTGCGCGTGATGGTCCGCCGCAGCGAAGTGATCTCGATTATGGAGCGACTCGAAGCACTTGGCGCCAGCGCGATTTTGGAAACGCGCATTACCAATTGCAGACTGTGAAAGGGTAGTCGGTTGCCAGTAGTCAGTAGTCAGAGAGAGCGGGCAGTGGCCTAAGATCGTTGGATTTTGCGGCCGCGATAATAGGTTGCTGTGGGCGCCAGTTCGGAGCTGAAAATTAGCTCGTGCGGGTCGGCTGCCGTGAGTTCTTCGAGCGGGATCACCGCCAGGTTGGCGAGCTTGCCCGGTTCAAGCGTGCCGATTTCGTGCGCGCGACCTAAGGCTTGCGCGCCGGCAATTGTTCCCAGTCGCAAGACTTCGCGAGGCGCTAGCTCCGGAAAGCCCCTGGCCACATGCCGCATCTCGGCCAACAGGCTCAGGTCGGGGTTCGAGGCGCGGCTGTCGGTGCCCAGCGCCACGCGACCTCCCAGCGCCATAAGTTTGGGCAGCGGGTGACGTCGATGCCCAAAGTAGTCATGCGTCCGCGGGCAGTAGACGAGCGTCATGCGCTCGGCATGCACGGCCAGGTACTCTAGTTCCTCGATGTTGAGATAGTTGCCATGCACGACCAATGCGCGGGGTGCTTCGGCGAGAATCTGCAAGTACTCGAGCGGATGCGTGCCATGCGGGATCGCTGTGGGTTCCCATACGCCCAGGACCTGCAGCATGTCTCGAAAAGGACCGCTGCCCGCGGTCAGCAATTCAATTTCTTCGGGCGATTCGGCCAGGTGCATGGCAACGGGCAAGCGATGCGCCATCGCCAACCGTACCAGCCCCACGACTAACTCGGGGTGCACCGAGTACGGAGCGTGAGGACTGATCCCTGGGTGCCAGGAGCGGGCGTCGGCCGATTCTTCGACGAAGCGTGCGGCATCGGCCAACCGCTCGGTAGCGCGTTCGGCCGGCAGCCCCAGCAACTCGTAAAACACCGTCAGGTCGAGCGCTGCTGCGCTGAGCGATTCAGCGGTCCAGCCCCCCGTGGCAATCTCGCCGACCGTTGTTGTGCCGGCTTGCAACGATTCGGCCAGCCCGGCCGCGATGGCGGCAGCCGGGTCCCGCGCGTCCGAGCGGCGCGTGGCAATCACCTCACGAATCCACTCCGGCAGCGGCTGTCCACGCCGACCAAGCGGCTTCTGGCAATCGCTGAACTCGAGATGAGTATGCGCGTTGACCAGGCCCGGCAGCAGGGCAACGTTTCCCAGATCGATGCAGTTGGCCGTCGATCGGGCCTCGACGGCGACAATGCGCTCTCCCTGGACCGTTATACAACCGCCAGGGAGTGGCGGCCCGGCGACCGGGAAAACGTAGCGCGCGGTGAGCGAATAAGCTGCGGTTTCGTCAAGCATGCGTCATTCGAGCGACAATTCAAAGGTTCGGATCGCATTGCCGGCCATTGGTTTGGCTGCAGCATTATTTTATCCGAGTTTCGGCTGCGGTTCGAATGACAACACCTGCTATCCCAGGTCAAGGCTCAGCAGGTATTCATCGAGAGACTTTTGCTTCTCGTTGATCTGCCGATTGATTTCCTCGATCTGAGTGCGAGCTTTTTCGACCTGGTCTTCCTGCTCGCTGAACTTTTTGACGTAGCGGGAATAAAGATCGCTGTTACGATCCAGCCGACCCATGTTCTCGCGAATTCGGCCTTGCTCCTGCGTGATGCTGTCGATCAGCTGCGTCCGCTCTTGGCGGCTGTTCAAGAGCTGCTGCAATTCCGTCTTGCGCTTGACGATTTCCTGCAGAGCTTTTTTCACTGGCTCGCCGACTGCGCTGGCGTGCTGGTACAGCACGATCGCGTCGTCGGTCAGGTTTGTGAGCGCCACTTCCTGTGAGACGGTTTGCTCTTCGACGATATTGAGCGTGCTGGGCTTGCCTGGCTCGGCCGTGACGGCAAAACGATACAGGTCGCGCGTCTTTTCGGCCGGTTCTTTCGGCTCGACCAGCTTCCAATTGGCGTCGTGCGTGTACTCGATCAGCACCTTCTTGTCGTGCTTGTCGGAATTCTTGACTGTGTAGATTTGCGTGCGCTGCAGCTTGCGCGTCGCGGTCAGCGTCCCTTTGGCGATCCGCACGCTCATGAGCTGTTCGGGCG
>CAMFLN010000269.1 GCA_945957305.1 uncultured Planctomycetaceae bacterium
TCGCCCTGCCCGAGCGTGAGCATGGCGGTCAGGAAGCGGACGCTGGTGCCGCTGTTGGCGATGTACAGGTCGACGCGCCTGGCGGGTATCCGCCCGCCGCAGCCATCGACACTCACCGTTTTGCGATCGCCGCTGACCTCGATGTTCAGACCGAGCAGAGACAAGGCCTGCAACATGACGCGCGTGTCTTCGCTGTCGAGGCATCCGGTCAACACGGACCGCCCGCGTGCCAGAGCCGCACAAATGAGCGCGCGATTCGTGATGCTCTTCGAACCGGGAGGACGAATCGTCGCGTCGAAGGGACCAGCCGGCTTGATTTCGAGGGTCGAAGGCGAAGGCATGCGAGGGGGATCGTATTTAAGGCGAGACGGTCCGCGGCGGTCTTAAAGCAGTCCTCTCAGTGTGACGCGATCTTCCACAAATGCCCGTCGGTGCGCACGTAGATCGCTCCGTCGGCGATCACCGGGGTGCCGAAGATCGGCTCGCCGAAGTCTCCGCGGGCCACGATTTCTCCGCTCGTATCGCCAAGCTTGACGATCTGCGCCAGCCCTTCTTGATTGAAGGCGTACAGATAATCGCCCGCAATCACGGGCGTGGCCCAGAATTGACCCTTGAGCCGAAGTTTCCATTTGGTGTCGCCCGTCGCTGCGTCACCGCACAGCAACACGCCGGAGCTGTTGACCGTATAGACACGTCCGCGGTACACGACAGGGCTGGGATTGCCAGGTGACAGCGTGTTCGTCGTCCATACGACCTCGGCCGCCTTGGCCTCGGGTTGATGTCGCAGGGCCGTCAATCCGCCAGCGGCGACATAGACCGTGTTGCCGTCAGCCACGGGCGAGGGGACCGACGAGCAGGCCACTTCATAGCTCCACACTTGTTCGCCGGTGCGCGGATGATGCGCGGTAAACCGCTTCGGCGACTGCAGCAGGACCAGATCCGTGCCCGGCGCGCTGCCACGCAACACCGCGGGCGAGGTCCAGTTCATTTCGGCAGGACGCGGAATCTGCCAGCGCGTTTCGCCCGTCTCGGTATCAATCCCCGTGGCAAATGAATCACCTTTGTTCTCGACCTGAACGATCACCGTGTCCCCCAAGACCAGGGGCGAGGCCGCCATGCCGACGTCATTGGCCGCCGTAGGGTTTTCCTGCGTCAACCCGCGGTACCACAGCAGATTTCCGGCCAGGTCGAGGCATATCAGGTCGTTTGATGAAAAGAAGGCAAAGATGCGCCGTCCATCGCTGGCAGGCGAGTTCGCGGCGACCGAGCTGGTGGGATGACAGAGAGTGCGTCCCGTCGCCCAGAATTGCCTCTCCCAGTCGATGGCTCCTGTCTTGGCATCGACGCAAACGACGTGCAATCGATCCTGATTGTGGCCACTGCTGGCGGTGACGATCAATTTGCCGCCCACAAGGATCGGGCTCGACACGCCGCGCCCTGGCAGCAAGGTCTTCCAAGCGACGTTTTGTTCCGTCCCCGATTCATCCTTGGCGAGCGCCACGGGCGCCGTCGAGTTGCCAGCCACGGACTGGTTGTCCGATCCGCGAAAGTGCAGCCAGTCGGCCCCGGCCATTCCGGTGAGGCCAACCAGTGGAATCAGTATTTCGAGCAATGCACGCCGCATGAAAAGTTTCCTATAAGAAGTTTCGCGCCTGCGGTGGTTACCGCCGGGCGTTATTTGCTCGGAACTGGGCTCGCTTTGCGATCCGTCGACAAGATGGCGGTTCCTGCCGCGTCGCAAGCCCGCAATTGAAAGTTCCAGTCCTGGGCCCAGCTTTCCTTCTGCTCGTTTTGCAGTATTTTCACCAGGATGTGGTTCTTGCCCGGCTTGAGCTCGCCTTTTCCTACGTATTGATCGAGTTGTTCGCCGGCGTGGTACACATTGTTTTGGGCGATCAACTTTCCGTTGAGCCAGATCTTGTTGGCATTGGTCGAGGCGAGCCGCAATTCGACGGGGCGCGCTGCGGCTGCCATGAACTCCGCAGCTGCATAACCGGTTACCGCGTTGGCTTTGCCCAACACGTTGTTCATGTCGACTTTTCCGTACGGGTCGCTGGTCGTGTGCTCGATCCATTTCACCGCGCCTGATTTGCCGGGGTACTCGGCGGTAAAATTCAATTCATTTTCCGGAGGGTTGGCGACGTCGAACCCCTTTTCATCGGTATTGTCGAAGGGACCAATCAATTTCCACGTCACCACGAAACCGAAGTGGGCCGGCAGGTCCACCTTGTCACCGAACGTCTCCAACTTCTTGACGATGGCCTGAACCTGGTCCAGATCGCGCGCCGCCGTCAGCGCACGACGATAGGTCGCCGCCGCTTCGGGACCCTTTCCCGCCGCCTCCTGCGACTCAGCTTCGCTGATCAGTCGCGCGACCGCATCGCGCCGCATTTCGACGCTGGGATCGTCAACCAGCTGGGGCATGAGCCGATCGTTGGCCGTGGTATCGGCGCGACAGAGCCATTCGAAGGCCAGACGCCTGGCACGCGGAGCATGCCGGGTGTCGAGCGCAAATTTTTCCAGGTCGGTAGCGGGCAGCTTCCCTCCGGTGCGCAGCGTTCGCTCGGCGATTGTATCGAACGAGGAGCGTAGCCAATTCGCCGCCAGCGGGCTCGCATCATCAAGTGCGTTGAGAATCGTCGGCAGAGTCTTGGCCTCGGCTGCCGAAACCTGCCGCCATGCCTCGCGCGCGGCGCCGCTGCCGGCACTTGCGGGTCCGACCGCTTTCAACGTCGCGATTTGCTGCTCGACGGTCGCTCCGTGTGCCACGCCAGCCGCGGACAACGCAAGCGTCAAAAGGGCCGTGGATATCGTGCGGCTCATGTCTTGTTCCTGAGAGGGCGGGAGCTCTGGCGCAGCGCAGTGGGGCATCGCCAGTGGTCGACGCATTCTAGACGGTCTTCTCTGGTAGGAAAGCGCGAGCGGGGGAAGACATTCGTCAGGGCTTGGAAGAGTCATCCCTCGCGAATCTTGAACAAGGCGCCACCCGGCGAGGGCCGGGGGCAATGGTAAAGATCGGGGCATACTACGAGCCCCTGCCAAACTGGCAGCAGGCGTAGGGGAAATCCCGGGCCTCCTGCCGGATTTACCCTGATGTGAGCGGACGGCAACCCAGCGGGCAATTCAATAAGCCCCTGCCAGTATTGATGTTGCGACCTAGCCGCCGGGTTTTGGCCCGGCAATTGCGTTCTGCACCCCCCACTGCGCTACGGATACGCACAAATGGCAGCCCATAGGGGACTCTGCATGTTTCCCCTTTCTCACTAGCCAGACTTCACAGTTCGAGAATTTTTCGGAGGCGAACAAGCGATGTCGACGGTGACCAAGAATAAGAAGACCACCAGCAAGATCAAACTGCAGCCGCTGGGCGACCGCGTCGTGGTCGAACGCGAGCAATCGGAAGAGCGGACAGCCGGCGGCATCGTCCTTCCCGATTCGGCCAAGGACAAGCCTGCCCGTGGCGTTATCGTCAGCGTGGGCGACGGCAAGCTGCTGGACGACGGCAGCCGCGGCAAGCTGCAGGTCAAGGTCGGCGATCGAGTCTTGTTCAGCTCATATGCCGGTGACGAATTCAAGATCGGCGACCAAGAGCTGTTGTTGATGCGCGAAGACGACATTCTGGCCGTGATCGAGTAGTTCACCCGGGCCGTGATCGACACCATCGATCACGCTCGCGAACAAAGAAATTTACCACGCATGCGGCGACCCTAGGTGGCGCCTGCTGCATACATCGCTTGAGGAGATTCCGACTGATGGCAAAGACCATTGCATTCGATCAGGAAGCCCGCGAAGCAATTCGCCGCGGCGTTTCCAAGTTGGCCCGGGCGGTCAAGGTGACGCTCGGTCCCAAGGGCCGGAACGTAATTTTGCAAAAGAGCTTCGGCTCGCCCACGGTGACCAAGGACGGCGTCACGGTCGCCAAGGAAATCGACCTGGAAGACGTCTATGAAAACATGGGCGCCCGCATGGTCCGCGAAGTCGCTTCGAAGACCAGCGACGTGGCCGGCGACGGCACCACGACCGCGACCTTGATGGCCGAAGCGATCTTCAACGAAGGTCTGAAGGCCGTGGTCGCTGGCGTCAACCCGCTGCACATGAAGCAAGGGATCGAGAAGGCGGTCGAAGACATCACCGACAAACTGAAGAAGATGTCGATCTCGATCAAGAGCAAGAAGGAAATGGCTCAGGTCGGCACCGTCGCCAGCAACAATGACACCGAGATCGGTGAGCTGTTGGCCGAAGCCATGGAAAAGGTGGGCAAGGACGGCGTGATCACAGTCGACGAAGGCAAGAGCCTGAAGACCGAGGTCGAATGGGTCGAAGGTATGCAGTTCGACCGCGGCTACCTCTCGCCGTACTTCATCACTGACGCCACGAAGATGGAGTGCGTGCTGGACGACGCCTACATCCTGGTGTTCGAGAAAAAGATTTCGAACGTCAAGGAACTGGTTCCCGTGCTCGAGGCCGTGGTCAACGCCAGCCGCCCGCTGTTGATCGTTTCGGAAGACGTCGAGGGTGAAGCCCTGGCAACGTTGGTGATCAACAAGCTGCGTGGCACCTTCAAGTGCGCCGCGGTCAAGGCTCCCGGCTACGGCGACCGCCGCAAGGCCATGCTCGAGGATATCGCGATTCTCACCGGCGGCACCGCGGTCTTCGAAAGCTTGGGCATCAAGCTCGAGAATCTCCAGATCGGCGATCTCGGCCGCGCCAAGAAAGTGGTCATCGACAAGGACAACACCACGATCATCGAAGGGGCTGGCAAGAGCAGCGAAATCAAGGCGCGCATCGACCAGATCCGCCGCGAGATCGAGAACTCGACCAGCGATTACGACCGCGAGAAGCTCGAAGAGCGGCTGGCCAAGCTGGCCGGCGGCGTGGCCAAGGTCAACGTCGGCGCCGCGACCGAGAGCGAAATGAAGGAGAAGAAGGCCCGCGTCGAAGACGCCCTGCACGCCACGCGTGCCGCCGTCGAAGAGGGCATCCTTCCCGGTGGTGGTGTGGCCCTGTTGCGTGCCGCCGGCGCCGTAAAGCCGGAAGGTCTCACGCACGATCAAGAAGTCGGCTACAACATCATCCTACGTGCCGCCCGCGCTCCGCTGACCACGATCGCCTCGAACGCCGGTCAAGACGGCGGTATCGTGTGCGAGCGTGTTCTGGAAGCTAAGGGCAACAACGGGTACAACGCCGCGACCGACACCTACGAAGACCTGGTGAAGGCCGGCATTATCGACCCGACGAAGGTGACCCGCACGGCGTTGCAAAACGCCTCGAGCGTGGCGACCTTGTTGCTCACCAGCGACGCCCTGATCGCCGACAAGCCGAAGGATGGCAAGAAGGGTGGCGCCGGACACGGTGGCGACCACGACATGTACTAATCGGCCGTCTACGCATCGACAGGCGTGCAAACGTCAGGTCGCAAGAAGCCAAACCTCGCCGGTCCAACTTGGGCCGGCGAGGTTTTTTTTTGGTTCCGATCGATGAACTACGACGAGCACAACGACCGACGAAGCTATTTGTATCCACAGATGTCGCAGAAAGCGCAGATAAGAGGGAATTGAAAAGTCCAATTGAGCGTACGCAGGGTGGCACGGACAACTTGTTGTCCGTGCGCCGCAGGCGCCTTGCTGATTGAGGTTAAAAAAGCGCCTGCGGC
>CAMFLN010000270.1 GCA_945957305.1 uncultured Planctomycetaceae bacterium
GGGCTCGCCCGGCGGTCCTGCCGCGAAAACGATGTTCCTCCGCAACCATTCCACAATCGAACCGCCGCTGCCGCTATTGATCACCGGAATCGCCGGTGTGGCTGGCTACAACGCGCTCGAATATTTTCAGCGGCGTTACCCGGGCCAGGTTGTCGGCATTCGGCAACAAGACAATTGGCGGCTCTCGGGCGAAGGGATCGTGCCCTGCAACGCCGAAGACCCGGTCGGCCTCGCGCGACTATTCGACCAGTACCAATTTAAAAGCGTCCTCGACTGCGCCGGCAATTGTGCACTGCGGGCCTGCGAGTTGGATCCAGACTTGGCCTGGCGCATCAATGTCGAAGGGGTGCGCAACCTGCTCGCTTGCATCAGCAATCGCGACGTGCGACTCGTGCATCTGTCAATCGACCTCGTCTTTTCGGGCAATGGCTCGGGAGGGCATGTCGAAGACGACCCGACCGATCCCGTGACCGTTTACGGCAAGACGATGGTCGCCTCGGAACAGTTGATCGCGGCGACTATGCCGGAAGCATGCATGCTGCGGATTTCACTGCCGATGGGCGTGAGTTTCAATGGCCATGCCGGCGCGATCGACTGGATCAAATCGCGCTTCAAGAAGTCGCGACCGGCGACGTTGTACTATGACGAAATTCGCACGCCGCACTACACCGACTGCCTGAACGAACTGTGCGAGACAATGCTGGCGAACGATCTAAGCGGCCTGTTTCATGCCGGCGGCCCGCGCCCCTTGAGCCTCTTTCGCATAGCTCAGGTGATCAATCGCGTCGGGGGCTACCCGCCCGAGTGCCTGATGGGTTGCTTGCGTGCCGAGGCCGGACCGATTCCCCCCCGGGCTGGCAACGTCGCCATGGACTGCGGCAAGCTCACCGCGGCGCTCGGTTACGATCCGTTTGATCCCTGGCCGTATGACGCGGAATTCGTGCCCACGCATGACCAGTGGCATTACGAGCGTTCGACAGGCGAACCCGGATCGTTCGAATTGCTCCAGCGTGTCCTCTACCGCAACCCTCGTCGCCGTTGAGTGCCCGGGACGTTTCAGTTTGCGAGCCTCGTTGTGCTAGCACAGCCGCGACGAGGGGTGCTGATCTTGTTGCTCTTTCCGGTTTGTGATAGCACTCGCAGCTCTATTTTGACCGGACGCCTGTTTGTTCGCAGCGCAATCGTGGCTGTCGGACGCAAGCCCTTGTTTCAAGGTGGTTTTTCGTGCGCGCAGTTCCGCCGCAGTCCTTGGTCGATTTGCTGGAGCGCTTGCAGCTGGCCAGCCCGGCTCAGGTGCGCGCGGTCCACCGCCATGCGGCGCGATTGGCCAAGGACCTGACGCTGTTTGAAAGTGTTTGGGTCGACGCACTCGTCCAGGCGCGCTTGCTGACGCCGTTTCAGGCCGGGCGGATCAACGCCGGGCAGGGGGAAAGTCTGCGCGTCGGGCCCTATTTGCTGCAGTCGCGGTTGAATACTTCGGGGTTCGCGCAAGGTTACCTGGCGAGAAAAATCAATACGCGCACCACGACCCGTCTGATCGTGCTACCGGTAACGGACACTTACGGCAACATGGTGGCCGGCATCGAACGCTTGATCGAGCGCACGCGCCCGCTGCAGGGAATCAGTTACTTTGTGTTGCCACAGAGCTGCGGCGTCGACGGCGGGCAAGTATGGATCAACGCTGCGGCATTCGCCGGGCAGACGCTGGCGCACTGGTTGACGCGCGGTGGTCGATTGCCGCCGCTCGTCGTCTTGGAAATCGCACGGCAAATGGTCGCCGCCCTGGCCGTGGCCGAAGGTGCGGCAATCGTTCACGGCGATATCTCCGTCTCTCAGGTCGCGCTCGATCCACTCGGAACAGTGCAGTTGCTCGACCCGGGCTTGCGGCCGCAGCTGCGCCCAACAGAAAGCGATCCAGCAGGATTATCGCCCACGAGCTGTGATTCACTTGCGCCGGAGCAGATCAGCGATGGCGTTTGCGCGGGCGTGGCGACGGACCTCTATTCGTGCGGCATTCTCTGGTGGCAATTGCTGGCCGGCCGAAGTCCATTGACCGGGGCGACCCTGCAAGCCCGCCGATCGTCAGCAAGTGCAGGCCGGGTGCCCGCGATCGGGCCGATTGCGCCCGACTCGCCGCGAGTTCTGGTTGAGGCGGTGATGCAATGCACTGAGCATGCAGTTGAACGTCGCCCGAGCGGATTTGCGGAATTGTTGGAAAGGCTGGGTCCCCCCAGCGATCGCGGACAAAGACTCGTGGCACAGTTTGTCGCCCAGGGAGTTTCGCCCCCCGAGCTGCTGGCGCGTCGCATTCGCACGTTACGACGTTCCCCTGATTTGCCCACCTGGTCTGCGGCGACCACGGGCGTGGCTCTGGCGCTCGTGATCGGCAGCTGGCCGTTGTGGTTGCGGACGTTTGTCGAGGAGCCTGCTCCACAAATCGTGGCTGCCGCGACGACAGTGAATTCCGTCCCGGCGTTGAAGGAGCCAGACGACTCGACGGCCGATGCGTCCCAGCGTTCGGCCATTGCTCCTCCACCGGCTCGTGACACCTCCACGGTTGTTGGCGCCCGTACGCCGCCTCGAGCTGCGGTTCCGGAAGCAGCGAATGGTAGAACCGCGGTGGTTCGCACGACAGCCCTGGAACCCCTTGCGACCGCCGAGCGAAAAATCGTCGCTCGCGAGTTCGTCCTTTCCGCGACGCGTCCCATTGCCTGGACGCAGTTGCGCCTTTCGTCGGGCCAGGTTGTGCGCTCGCGACCGGGGGAGCGCGCTCGCATTGTGGTTCCGCCAGGGTCGATGTTGGCAATTGAGGGTGTGAGTTTCGAGGATGTGGATTTCTTGATGCCGCAACATTCCGCCGCAGCTTCGCACGCGTTAGAAATAACCGCACGGCAGGTCTCTTTCACGCGATGCTCGTTTCAAACGCGCGCTGCCGGGGGCAGTTCGTTGACAGCGATTGCCTGGTCCGCGACCGAACAGCAAACTTCGATGGCTGCTTGCGCCCTGCGTCACTGTGTCCTCTCGGGCTTCGACATCGGCGTGCGTTGCCAGGGGACCGGAGCAGCGTCGCTGGCTTTGACCGAAGTGCTGTTCCTTGGGCCAGGGGTGCTGGTCAGTGCGGACACCAGTCCAACCACGGCGAAGCTCGCACTGCAACTGGCACGATGCACGGTGCGCAGCGCGCGGGGAGTTGTTGAATTGCGGCTTCACGAAACCGGCGCGGCGCCGGTGAGAATCGTGGCGAATGACGGCGTTTTTTCTGTGACTGATGAGGGGGCCGTTTTGTCTCTGCGCGGCTCGACTCGCCCGCAAGAAATGTTGCAAGCGATCGATTGGCACGGGCAAGGCTGCGTTGTCGAGCCACGCACGGCTATTGTGCGCTGCTTTGCCGATGATGATCGGCCCCGGATCGTCAATGACGCGAAGTTGCCGATCGATGGTCTGGTACGCAGCAAACTCGGTTTTGCCGGTCCTGCCGACGCGGGCCCGGAAGCCTCGCGGTTGATACAGTGGCAGGTCCCGCTCCGGTCAGGACTTCCGCCCGGGATCGGCGACGAACCATTGTTCCTGCCGGCCTGGCCGGAGTGACAAGACACAGGATAAAGTGCATTTCGGGAATGCGAATTTGACGCATGCCGAAATGCGCACTAGTGTTTCTTTCGGGATCACTGCTTGGGCGTCGTAGCCAGGGCGGTCGAGCCACACATCGCGGCTGGATGCCGAGGGGGGCCAGCCATGACCCATATCCGCCACTTCCTGTGGGGGACCGAAGCGACCACTTCGGTCGAATACGCCGTCATGTTGGCCATGATCATTGCCAGCGTCATAGCCGCCATCAGCGCCGTGGGGGCGCAATCAGGGGGACTGTGGTCCGGCATTCAGAGTGGCCTCAACGCGGCTTTCGGTTCGTAATCTAAACTGTTCTCGCATGCTTATGTCTTTCTGCGTGCACGCAGAAGCTTGGGGCATGCGCTTAGGCCGTCTGCTGGCGCCGGGCGTAGAGCAGCAGCGCCGCCACGGTTTTCGCGTCTTCGACTTCACCCCGCTCGATCATTGCGAGCGCTTCGACCAGCGGTTTCACGTGGCTATCGATCTGCTCACCCGACTCGAGTCGCGTGGGACCGGGGGTGAGCCCGGTCGCCACGAAGATGTGCATGCGCTCGTGCAGAATTCCCGGCGAGAAAACCATCTGGCACAGCGGTTCCATCAACTGCGCCGTATAGCCCGTCTCCTCAGCCAATTCGCGATGCGCCGTCACGAGAGGGTCTTCGCCCGGCTCAAGTGTCCCGGCGGGAATTTCGAGCAGCCATCGTCCGATGGCCAGCCGGTAGTTGCGAATCAGACAGACGTGCCGGTCGTCGACCAAAGGGATGATAGCGACCGCGCCGGGATGCTCGATTACTTCGCGCGTGTTTTCGCGTCCATCGGGCAGAATTTGCGTCCGCCGGACCACGCGAAAGCGGCGCGTTTCCAACAGTATTTCGCGATCGTCCACTACATTCGGACCTGCGACGAATTATTTGCTCGCTGACGAAAGTAACGATAGAATAACGGCTGTGAATGAGTCGTCCAGGGCCGCCCCGCGGTACCGAGTTTCTTCCGCAATTCGCCATGCGAGACCTGCTCGGCTGGAACATATCGCTGGGGCGATGGGCCGGCATTCAAGTGCGGGTTCATGTCTTCTTTCTCCTGCTGGCTGTTGTTGCGCTGCATCTCGCCTGGTCTGACACCACGGGCGAATTGCTGATCGATGCGGTCACCAGTCTGGCGATTCTGTTCGTCAGTGTTCTGGCGCATGAGTTGGGACATTGCGTGGCTGCCCGCCGCATGGGCGGCCGGGCCGATCAGATCATGCTCTGGCCGCTGGGCGGATTGGTCTCGATCAATCTCTCGCATCAACCGCAAGAAGAGTTGGTCACCGCCGCCGCCGGACCCTTGGTGAACCTGCTGCTGTGCCTGGTGACGGTGCCTGCGCTCTTTTTGGCGGGAGTCGACCTGCGCGGCTTATTGAATCCGCTGGCAGCGCCGCAGGCCACCGCGGGCATGACGTGGGTTTACGCGCTGGAACTCACGGCGTGGATCAACTGGCTCTTGTTTCTGGTCAATCTGCTGCCGGCTTATCCGTTGGACGGCGGACGAGTCCTGCGCAGCGTTGTGTGGCAAAAATACGGCTACCGCACAGCCGTCGTCGTCGTCGCCCGCGTGGCGAAGTTCACAGCCGTCGCCACGTGGATCGTGGCATGGCTTGTACATTCGAATTACAGCTACGCCTTCTTGCCCTTGGCCGTGTTGGGATTGCTCTTGTTTTTCAGCGCCAAGCAAGAGACTGATCGACTGCAAGATCGCGAGGCCGAGGAAGGGGTCTTCGGTTACGATTTTTCGCAGGGCTATACCAGTCTGGAACGCAACTTCAATTCCGGTGGTCGAAAAAAGCCAGGACTGTTCCGCCAATGGCTCGACGGCCGCCGCGAAGCGCGCCGCCAGCGGCAGCAGCGGACCGAGGAAGAAGACGATCGTCGCGTCGATGATGTACTGGCGCGCTTGCACGAAGTGGGGCGCGACGGACTTTCGGATGACGATCGAGCTTTGCTCGACCGGGTGAGCGCGCGGTATCGCAATCGGCAACGCGGGTAAGAGGTT
>CAMFLN010000271.1 GCA_945957305.1 uncultured Planctomycetaceae bacterium
GTGCAATGGGTCGATATCGATTTCAATACCCAGCAACTCGCAGAACGATTATCGGCGGCCGGTCTGTCCAAGGACGAATTGACTTTTTGGATCTGGGAAGGGGTCACGAATTACCTCTCGGCCGATGCCGTCTCGCGAACTTTGACGGCGATTCGACAACTGGCCACTTCCGGACGCCTGGCGTTTACCTACGTGCATCGCGAGGTGCTGGATAACCCCGGGGCATTTCCTGGGACCGCCGCGCTGCGACAGACGTTGGCCGCAGCTGGCGAGACCTGGACTTTCGGGCTTGATCCCGCCGAACTGCCGGAATATTTGGGGGCGCGCGGATTTCGCTTGGTGCAGGACATCGGTTCGGTCGACTATCGGCAGCGCTACCTGCCGGCACGTCCCAGGCT
The DNA here is from genome assembly GCA_945957305.1 of uncultured Planctomycetaceae bacterium. GTDB lineage: Bacteria > Planctomycetota > Planctomycetia > Pirellulales > JACPPG01 > JACPPG01. The sequence goes on from CAMFLN010000271.1 coordinate 399, forward strand.
CTTGCGAGGTTATGAGTTCTATCGCCTGGCGATCGCTGACGTTGTCGGCGTGAATTGACACTTCGTGCCGCCCGAGTCCTGGGAAGTCCCCTGTTGGGCGTTTGGCTGTGGCGATAAAATCTCGGCGTGACCTGCGCGATACCCTGCCTGCACGCAGCACGGCAGAAGTGAGTCAAGCTGGCATGATCGAAGGATCACATGGAACGTTTGCGCATTGATGGGTTTTTGGGGACGCGTGCCTCGCTGATGCTGGATGTCGTCTTCCTGGCGATGTTTGCCGTGCTGGTGGTTCTGGCCGTCAGTATTTACCTGGTCCGCAATCGTCGGATGTACCAGTGGCACAAGCGCATTCAGTTGACGTTGGGAATCGTGTTGCTGGTGACCGTATTCTTGTTCGAAGCAGACATGCGGATCAACGGCTGGATGGATCGGGCCGCCGCGTCCCCCTACTATCCGCCGATGAAGCAGCCGAGCAAATTGCTCTCGACCGTCTATCTCCAGTGGCTGGGACGCGCCGAAGTGCCGGGCCTGGTCTTCACGTCGCTGGGAATTCACCTGTTCTTCGCTGTCACGACCAGCCTGCTGTGGATTGGCGTGATCGTGCAGGCGCTGCGAAGATTTTCTAAGCCCCCCGCGCCCAATGATCATAGCGAGAGTCACAAGCTATGGGGCTGGCTGGCTGCGATCGATATGGGGTTCACAGCCCTGACAGGCTGGATCTTTTATGTGCTGGCATTTGTGTTGTGAGAGTTGGCGCTTGACGGCTCATACAGCGAGTTCGACCTGTTTCAACCGGCCGTCGTCCAACTCGTACTGCTGGCTGAAGCGGCGGGCCAGATCCAGGCTGTGCGTGACGACGATCAGCATCGTACCTTCCTGCTTTTGCATCTCTAGCAAAAGGTCACCGACGAGCGCCGCATTTGTGCGATCGAGATTGCCCGTCGGCTCGTCGGCCAGTACCAGGCGAGGGCGGCGCAGCAAAGCCCGGGCGACGGCGGCCCGTTGACGCTCGCCCCCGGAAAGTTCGGCCGGGCGATGATCGAGCCGCCCACCCAGTCCAACGCGGTTCAAGAGATCGCGCGCCCGCGCGATCAGATCAGGGGCCACGCTCCCCGTGGCCAGTGCGGGAACGAGGACATTCTCCAGCACCGAACATTGCGGCAACAGGTGGTGGTCCTGGAAGACAAAGCCGATGCGCTCGTTGCGAAACGCCGCCAGTCGCGGCTCGTCGAGCAGAAAGGGATTCTCCCCCGCCAGTTGCACGGTTCCATGCGTGGGACGATCGAGCGTGCCGATGATGTACAGCAGGGTACTCTTGCCCGAGCCGCTCGGGCCGATGATCGCGGTGTTCTGTCCCGCCTCTAAGGCCAACGAGCAATCGCGCAGAACGGTCAACGCGTCTCCGCGGGTGGGAAACTGCCGGGTAACATTGTCGACGATCAGTTCGGGCATGAGGCAAATTGTCCGGCGTATAGGCGAAAGTTCGTTGGTGTATGTCGAGCGATACGGTGTCGCTGTTCGAGCGGGCCGACTGCGGGGCTAGCGGCGTTTCTTCCCCTTATCGCGACCTTCGAACTTGGCCACAATCCAATCAGGGATGGGGATCGAGCGTGGTGGCGCTTTAGCGTCCAATCGGCAGCAGACCGCAGTCAGTTGACCTTGCGCGACAGGCCGCTTCTTGTGCGTGAACATGAAACCATACGTGACGCTCTTTTCACCTCGACGGACGATTTGCATCTCGACATCAAGGACGTCTTCGAATTGCACGGCGCCGCGGTAATCGCAACTGGCACTGACGCGCGGCCAGCTGATGGCCCCCTCCTCGTCGGCCGAGAGGACGCTCATACCCAGATTCCGCAGGAATTCATGCTCGATTTGTTCCATGTAATTGAAGAACGCCGAGAAGTGCATAATTCCAGCGGCATCGGTATCGCGAAACTCGACGCGTCGCGTCGTTTCGAAAATGATCGGCTTCGGGGCGGCACGCTTGGTCGATCGGCTCACGTGTGTAGGGCCTTGGCAGGGGTAGGGACTGCAACCAGACGACGGTATAAGTCTAACGTACGGCGGGCCATCACTTCAGCGGTATAACGGTCGCGAATCGCCTGCTGCGCCTGCAGGCCCCGGGCTGCGGCCCCGGCGGGATCGAGAATCATCTGCCGCAAGACCGCGGCCAAGGCCGGTGGGCTTTCCGGCTCGTGCAGCAAGCCCCCCCCGGTGTCCTCGACCAACTCGGGAAACGTGCCATGCGCCGGCAAGGCGACGGGCACGGCGTTGGCCCAGGCTTCGAGGATCGACAACCCTTTGCTCTCGCGATAGACGGTTGGCACGCTCATCAAGTCGAGCGATTGCAGGAAAGCGATCTTGGCGGCGCGATCCAACTCGCCGGCATAGTGGAAGCGATCGTGCAGCCCGGCGGCGCGCAGCTTGTTTTCGAGCCTCGCGAGGTAGGGACGATCGGCCGCGCCGAGATAGCCGGCCGCGTGCAGCCGCAGCGGCGGCAAGTCCTTGTCTTTCGCCAGTAGCGTAAAGGCGTCAACCAGGTGGTGCAGCCCTTTGTCCTCGCAGATGCGGGCCAGATAGCCGATCACGAACTCGCGCTGCGACGCTCTTCGGGCGCGCGTGCCGTGGCCGGCTAGCTTCAGCCCATGGGGAATGACGTGAATCTTGTCACGATCCACCCCCGCGTAATCCACCATGAAGTCGGCGTAATAGCGGTTCAAGGAGACGAACGCCGTCACGTCCTGCACCCGTTCGCGCAGCGCGTCGCGCGCTTGCTGGTACCAAGGAGGCGTGAGCTTTTCCAGGAAGATATCCTCGCCGGAAAGCGTACAGACGACCGGAACTTTCAAACGCTCGCGCAACTGGCGGGCCATGCCCACCAGCATCGAGTTCGAAAGATGCACAATGTCGGGCCGAATTTCCTGTTCGAGCCAATAGACGAGCTTGTCGACTTCTTTCCGTTGGTTCCCTTCCTCGCCGCGGAGCATCGAGACGGTGAGATCGCCCAAATCTTCGGCCGCCGTGCTGATGCTGCGCCGCGCCAGCCAATCGATCAATCGTGGACGGTCCCACAGCCGATCCAACAACCAAGGAGTATGGCGAAACAGCGACCATTTTTGCTGCAAGTAGACGCTGATGCCGCCGAACATCACCCGCTTTTCACTGACGTCAACTTCATCGGTGCGGAGGGGGGTATAGGTGGGAACCAGCAGCACGTCCTCGCCCAGCGCCAACAGCGCAGCGGCCAGCGTATTGTCGTGCAGACAACTGCCGCAATACATGCCGCCCGCGCCGGCCGCCAGGTAGACGATTTTCATAGTCGATGACGAGTCGCTGTGAGCTTGTCCCGCTGCTGCGCCCGAACGTGCCGCCGCTATCGGTCCACTTTAATCCGTCAGCGGCGTGACGATCTCCAGCAATTCTACCGCCGGTTCGTCGTTGCACATGATCAAAGCGGTCCGCCCGTATGTTACTTCGCCGGGGGGCATGTCGAACAGCGAGGCCAACTCGGGGCCGGCCGTTACGCGCCACAACGAAGCCAGGTGGACACTGCGGAGCACGTTGTTCTGGATCAGCACCCGGCCGAGCGGCGTATCCTCGGCCTCGATTTGCCGGCGCACGTGTGGTTCCAGATAGCCCAGGTGCAAGCGGACGATGCCGTATTGCACCACGCGGCCGTCGCTCTGCCGCGAGAGCAAAATCTTGCGCGAATAATGCGACGGTGTCACGCGGCGGTCCAATACCTGCACGTCAACCGGGCTGGCATGAAATCGTTCGACAGTGACAGTCATGTGCTCTTCGTGCGCTAGTAGTGCCGCATAGCCGGTGGGCATTTCGCCCGCTGCGACTTGCTCGAATTGACCAAGCTCGGGCGCGGACGGATAGAACAGCCCGACGAGCGTCGCCAGGTCGGGCGTGAGCGGTTCGCGGGAGTGAGTTTCCAGCACGGCAACGTCTCGGCAAGTGAGAAGGGCAGGTCCTGGCTACATGGCAGACAGGGGGATAGGGCGTGTCGAGCGGGCGTCCTCAAGACGTGTCCAATGATAACACGGTCGCGGCGCGAATTGGAAATCTCACCCCCTATTTCGGTATGCTGAATGGCAGACGATGAGCGACAATCGCAAGGAGTTTTCGTATGGGACTTGATACGGTCGAGATCGTCATGGAAATCGAGGAGGAGTTTCAGATCTCGATTCCCGACGCCGAAGCATGTTCGATCACCACGGTGGGAGAACTCTGCGCAGCGGTGAAGGAGAAAATGGCCCAGCGGGACTCGCTGGTGCGCACGGCGCGGGGGGCGCCGTGCTTGACGGCTTATACGTTTTACCGGCTGCGCCGCGGATTGGTGGACACTTGGGCGGTGCATCGCGAAATCGTCCGCCCTGACGCCAACCTGGCCGAGTGTGTCGATCGGCGACAGCGACGGCGTCGGTGGACGCAGATGTCGCGCGCGATTTCGCTCGAGTTGCCGTTGCTACGGCGTCCGACCTGGGTGGTTGCGATTCTTGGTATTGCGGTGATTCTGGCGACTGCGGGCGCGGCTAGCCTGAGCGCCGCACCTCTGTTGGCTTCGCTGGCTGTATGTCCCGTGGCGGCCATGATCGGATTCATGGCGACGATTCCCTGTGCGACGCAATTCCCGGTCGCGACAGTAGGAGAACTGTGCTGGTCGGTCGCCGCGTTGAATCGTGAGCGCCTCGCCGGGCCACCAACTGCCTGGAGCGACGAGGGGATCTTCGAAAGCGTGAAGCTGATCTTGGTTAAGCAGCTTGCCGTCGATCCCAGCCTGGTGACGCGCGAAGCAAGTATTGTCAAAGACCTGGGCGCGGATTAGATCGCTGCCTGTCGCCTTTGTGCGGGTGCCACTGCCAGCTTGTCTGGCAGTGCATTTCACTGCTGGGCAAGCCAGCAGTGGCACCCAGCAGGTAACTACGTATACCGCACGCCTTGGTGTTCCTTTTCAAAGAACGGCGGCAGTAAGGCGTCGACTCGCAGCAGCCCGGCGCGCGTGAGGGTCACGTGATCACCATCGCGGGTGAGCCAACCTTCGTCGGCATAGTGCTGCCAGACGTCGGGCCATTCGGCCAGGACGTCGACCGTGAACTTACGGCGGAAATAGCCGGCGTCGATCTTGCCGGTCTTGAGTTGCAAAATCAGCTCGCGCACCAGCATCTGATGCGGCGTCGGGCGCAGGCCGCGCGACAGTGGCAATTGACCCGCTTCGAGC
>CAMFLN010000272.1 GCA_945957305.1 uncultured Planctomycetaceae bacterium
CACGCCGCAGTGGACCCGCTTCGCCACCGAAGAGTTCCTCGAAGGGGTTTATATGACCCCAACGTACGGCAACACGCTGATGGGCCTGGCCTGCTCGAAGCCGGTCACGGCGGCCGAAGGGTACAAGATCAGCTACTACGCCCCGCAACCCCGGGCCGTGGCCGAGATCGTCGATTTCAAGGACTCGAACCGCGTGGTCGGCTACGGCGAAACCGGCCGCGTGAAGCTGACCACCCTGACCAAGGAGTTCTTCGTCCCCGGCTTCCTCGAACGGGACGAGGGCGAACGCGAGCCCCCCTACGAGAAATACCCGTGGGACGGTGTCAGCGGCGTGCGGCCGTTCCACGAGCTGGCCGAAGCCACGACGGTGGGCGTGTATTGACCGCCGCCGGCCCGCTGCAACGATTCGTTGCCCTATAATACGTGTCGCCAAACACTGCCAGGTAAGCTGGCGGTGGCACCCCTTTGAAAATCAGTCCTAGTTACTCAGTCCTAGTTACAACGACGCCCGGCCCTCGGAGATTAGTGACGTGTTGAACCTGCCGATTCTGCGTTGGGGCAAGCCGTACGATTCGCTCGAAACCGACCAGGTGCTGCACTTCATCACGGGCGAACCCATCGCCAAAGTGAGCCAGGCCAACGGTGGGCTGTTGCAGCGCGACATGCGTTTTTCCCAGCGGGCCCGCGACGTGCTGCGCGAGCTGCCGAATGAGGAGCTGATCGCCCGCGTCAAGAAAGCCGGCGAGCTGTATCTCAACGCCACGTTGCCGATGGGGGACGGCCAGCAGAGCCCCGAGGAATTTGCCCTGCAGCAAAGCGCCTCGACCGGCCTGCCCGAGCACATGTGCCGCGGCAACATGCAGAAGAACTACTTCGTGCTGTCGAACATGGACCGCATGCTCGACGCGCTGACGCGCGGCTTGGACCTGTCGATCTTGTCGCGCGGTTACGGCGTCGAGGGGCGCGGCGTGGTTGTCAGCTACCAGGCACAAGCGCCGGCCGTGGGGCTGGTGCTGCCGTCGAACTCGCCCGGCGTACACACGCTGTGGATGCCGGTGATCCCGATGCAAGTCGGCCTGGTGCTCAAGCCCGGCCCGCAAGAGCCGTGGACCCCGTACCGCATGGCCGCAGCTTTCGCCGAGGCGGGCATTCCGCGTGAAGCGATCTCGATCTATCCCGGGGGCCCCGACGTCGGCGCCGCGGTGCTGGCCAACTGCTCGCGGAGCATGATCTTTGGCGGCACCGCCACGGTCGAACGCTACAAAGGTGACCCGCGTGTCCAGGCGCACGGCCCGGGCTTCAGCAAGATCCTGCTCGGCGACGACGTGGTCGACGATTGGGAAAAGTACCTCGACATCATGGCCGACAGCGTGTTCCTCAACAGCGGCCGCGGCTGCATCAATTGCTCGGGTATCTGGGCCTCGCGCCATACGGAAAAGATTGCCGCGGCCCTGGCCGAGCGCATCGGTCCTGTGGCCCCGCTGCCCCCGCAGGATCCGCAATCGAGCCTGGCCGCCTTTACCGTGGCCGGCGTGGCCCAGGCGGTGTGGAAGGCGATCGAGGTCGACCTGCGCGAGTCGGGCGTCCAGCACTCGACCGAGAAGTTCGGCCCGCGGCTGGTCGAGAAGGAACGCTGTGCTTACCTGCGACCGACGGTCGTGCATTGCGACTCGCCCGAGCGCGCGATCGCGAAGAAGGAATACATGTTCCCGTTCACGACGGTCGTGAAATGCCCACAGGAAAAGATGCTGGAATCGATTGGCCCGACGCTGGTGTGCAGCGCGATCACCGAGGACGAGAAGTTTCAGCGTCAATTGACCGACGCGGTACACATCGACCGCTTGAACATCGGGCCAATCCCGACGATCAAGCTCGACTGGCTGCAGCCGCATGAAGGGAACATCGTCGAGTTCCTGTTCCGCGCCCGAGCGTACCAGCTGGTGCCGGAAGCAGTGAAGCGCGTCGAGCAAGAAATGGCGGCGGCCCACGCGTGACAAGGCAACGGAGATTGATTCTTTGGGTGCCACTGCTGGCTCGTCCAGCAGTGAGACAACAGTAGGACGATCACTGCTAGACAAGCTAGCAGTGGCACCCACTCCAGATGCGCTGAATCAGCCCCAGAGTTCGCCAACCTGCATTCGTCCCCCACTGTTGCCCTCCTGCCGCATGGACTCCTTCGACTATCAACCCAGAACGCGGATCGTGTTCGGCGCGGGGCGCCTGAACACGCTGGGCGAATTGGCGAGCGAGTTGGGGGCGCGCCGGGCGCTCGTCGTGAGCGATCCCGGCATCGTCGCCGCCGGACATGCGGCCCGCGGGATTGCGGCGCTCGAACAAGCCGGCATCGAAACGCATCTTTTTAGCGACGTCGGCGAAAACCCCACGACTGACCACGTCGAGGCGGGCTTGGCCGTGGCGCGGCGTTACCAGCCCGAGCTGCTCATCGGCCTGGGGGGCGGCAGCTCGATGGATTGCGCCAAAGGAGTGAACTTCGTCTACTCCGGCGGCGGACGCATGCACGACTACTGGGGCACGGGCAAGATGACCCGCGAGATGTTGCCCATGATCGCCGTCCCGACCACGGCCGGCACGGGCAGCGAAACGCAGTCGTTCGCCCTGATCTCGGACGCCAAGACGCACACCAAGATGGCCTGCGGCGACAAGAAAGCCACCTGCCGCATTGCGCTCTTGGACCCTGAGTTGACCGTGACGCAGCCGCGTCGCGTGACGGCGCTGACGGGCATCGACGCCATCGCACACGCGCTCGAAACGTACGTCACGAAGCGGCGCAGCCCGGTCTCGACCGCCTTCAGCCGCGAGGCCTGGAGGCTGCTGTCGACGAACTTTGGCAAGGTACTGGATACGCCGGACGACCTGGAAGCACGCGGCGGCATGCAATTGGGTGCGTGTTTCGCCGGGCTGGCGATCGAGAACTCGATGTTGGGCGCGACGCACGCGCTCGCGAATCCGCTCACGGCGCGCTACAAGCTGCCGCACGGCCAGGCGATCGCGCTGATGCTGCCGCACGTCGTGCGTTACAACGCCGAGGAAGTCGGACGTTGGTATCGCGAGTTGGTCGAATCGGTCCCCGCGAATGGCAAACCGCGGCCTGCCGCGATCGCCGAGGACCTGGCGGAAACGATCGTCAACCTGGTGACGAAAGCTGATCTCGCGGTGCGCCTGAGCGACTGTGGCGTCGAGCGGGACCGACTGCCTGAGTTGGCTACGGCCGCCGCGCGCGAATGGACGGGCACTTTCAATCCGCGCACTGTGACCGAGACCGAGCTGCTTGAGTTGTATCGCGCCGCCTTTTGAATAAACGCGCGCAGGAAGTGAATCGAGATTCGTCGGCAACCACGTATCGCGGAGTCTCCAGGCGTGACTACCTCAATTCGTTCACAATGCACGCGTGCTCCGTGGCGCCGATCCCTTGTTGGTTGCGTGGCCTGGCTCGTCTCGGCAGTATTGCTGGGATGCGCCCCCTCGGCAGACACTGTGGGGAAGCCCAGCGGCGAGGCAGCGAAGCATGCCGATGCAGCGCCGGAGGTAGATAAGGATTCTGTTACTACTGATAAGCCAGCGCCCGCGAACGCGACAACGTCCGCGGAAACTCCGGCGGCCGACACGTCCCCGCCAAAGCAGATCGTTGCCGACGGCAAAGCGGCCGAGGGTAACGCCTCGTGGCCCGTTTTTCGCGGCAATGCCTTGGCGGACGGAGTGGCCGCGAGCCCGCTGGACGAAAACCCGGCCCTGCTCTGGAAGCATGCCGTCAAGGACGGGATGTTCGAGTCGACCCCCATCATCCACGACGGCACGGTTTATGTCGGCGGACTGAACGGCTATTTCTACGCGCTCGACCTGGTGACCGGCAACGAAAAGTGGAAATACCATTCCGAGTTGGGCTTTCGCGCTCCGGCCGCCATTCGCGACGGACTGGTCTACATCGGCGACACCGAAGGACGCTTTTTCTGCCTGGACGCCGCGACTGGTGAGTCGAAATGGGGCTTTTCGACCGATGCCGAGATCAACGCCGGGGCCAACTTCTACAAAGATAACGTGATCATCGGATCACAAAACGGCTCGCTCTATTGCAACAACGCGCAGACCGGCGCCGAGGTGTGGAAGTATTCGATCGACAACATGATCCAGTGCTCGCCCACGATCGTTGAGAATCGGGTCTTTCTCGCCGGCTGCGACAGCATCTTGCACATTATCGACGTCGAGACAGGGCAACGCGTCGCGCAGGTCGAAATTCAGGACCCCACCGGCGTGACGCCGGCCGCCGCAGGCGATCGCATTTACTTCGCCACGCAGGGAGCGCGGGTGATGTGCGTCGATTGGCGCGCCGCCAAAATCGTATGGGTTTATGAGCATGCGACCAAGAACAATCCTCATCAATCCTCGCCGGCCGTTTCGCAGGGACTGGTCGTCATCGGCGGTCGCGACCGCATGGTCCATGGCATCAAGGCCGACAGCGGCGAGGAAGCCTGGCTGTTTCCCACCCGGCGGAATATCGACGGCTCCCCCGTGATTGTTGGAAATCGCGCTTATATCGGGGGCGGCGACGGCCGGGTTTATGGGTTGAATCTGGCCTCGGGCGAGAAAGTGTGGGAGTATGAAGCAGGCGGCGACTTCGTCGGGTCACCCGCCGTGGCGGCCGGCCGGCTGGTGATCGCCAATGGCATGGGGGACATCCTCTGCTTCGGCACTCCGGACAAATAATCACAATTGCGCCCCTGATTCGGCCGCTGGCGGCACGCCGAGACGATTGCGAGAACTATGGCCACCGAAACTGTCAAAACCGAAGTCGGCAGCTACTTCATCGCCAACTATCCGCCGTTCTCGCAATGGACGGTCGAGGCTTTGGCCGACGTTCGGGCCGCGCTCGAATCACCCCCGGCCGACGTGCCGCTGGGCTTGTACCTGCACATTCCATTCTGCCGCAAGCGCTGCAAGTTCTGCTACTTCCGGGTTTACACGGACAAAAACGCCGAAGGGGTCGAGCGCTACGTCGCTGCGCTTGCGCGCGAGATCGAATTGGTCAGTCGCTTGCCCGTCATGGGAGGTCGCCCCTTCCGCTTTGTCTATTTTGGCGGCGGGACCCCCTCGTTCCTCAGCGCGAAGCAATTGACTTCGCTCGTCGATCGGTTGCGCGCCAACATCAATTGGGACCAGGCCGAAGAGGTCACCTTCGAGTGCGAGCCGGGCACCCTCTCGCAGCCCAAGCTGGCCACGCTCAAGGAGCTGGGCGTCACGCGGCTTAGCCTGGGAATCGAAAATTTCAGCGACGCCGTGCTCGAAGAAAACGGCCGCGCGCACCTCTCGGGTGAAGTCTACAAGGCCTGGGATTGGATCCAGGCTCTCGGCTTTCCCAATACCAACATCGATTTGATCGCTGGCATGGTGGGCGAGACCGAGGCCAACTGGCGCGATTGCATCCGCCGCACGATCGATCTCGGGCCCGACAGCGTGACGATCTACCAGATGGAGCTGCCGTTCAACACGGTTTACTCGAAGGATATTCTCGGTAACCAGGTCGAATCCCCCGTCGCCGATTGGCCCACGAAGCGGGCCTGGGTCGATTACGCGTTCGACGAGCTGTCGGCGGCCGGCTATTCGGTGT
>CAMFLN010000273.1 GCA_945957305.1 uncultured Planctomycetaceae bacterium
CCGCCTGCGCGAGGCCGGCGTGCAGATCGTAACGCAATCGCCATCAGAACATGCGTTGGTGCAAACGCCGCTCGGCTGGCATAGTTCGCGGTTCTTTTCCCTGGCGCGCGAATGCAATGCGGCGCTCACGCAATTGAAAGCGGACGAGGAAGACCTCGAGCGTCTGTTCTTCCGCGTGACCGAGGACGGGGGACCTGCAATAACGAGCGAGTCTGCGGCGATGGCCGTTAAACCACAGGAGCCAGGCCATGGGCATTGACAATGCGCATTACTATGGGTGGGATGGGAAACTCCATTCTCCCTGGTGGGCGACGCTGGCGATCGTGCGCGTCGCGCTCTTGCAGGTTTTCCGCCGCAAATCGTATTGGCTGGTCATTGCGCTGGGGATTTTTCAGTTCTTGGTATTTTGGGTGATTATTTACGCTCTGCTCCAGGCGCGCCTGCCCGCCGATGCCCAGCGCGAGCTCTTTAAATTGTTCAACTTCAGCCCGACTGTCGAGCCTGGCAAGGACAACGGGTACATCGAGTTCATGCAACGGCAAAGCGTCGTGGTCATGATCCTGTTGGCATTCTCCGGCAGCCTGCTGGTCGGCGCCGACTTTCGCATGAAATCGTTGCCGTTCTATTTATCACGGCGCGTCGATCGGCGGCATTACATCGTTGGCAAGCTGATGGCGATCAGCGTCATCATTTCGCTGTTGACGACGGTGCCGGCGCTGCTGCTGTTCATCGAGTACGGCATGCTCACCTCCTCGTTAAGTTACTGGACCGATAACTGGAATACTGTTTTCTCAGTTTTGACCTATGGGGCAACGATCTGCGTCGTGCTCAGCATCATGCTGGTCACCATTTCGGCGTACCTGCAGCGTATGGCGCCCATTGCTATTACCTGGTCGACCATCTTTGTCATGCTCGGATTGTTGGCGCAGTACCTACGCAATGCCACGGGAAATGATAATTGGGCGCTCATCGATCCCTGGCTCGACATCCGGTTGGTCGGCAAGTTGTGCTTCGGCGTTTTCAGCGATGCCGATGGGATGGAAAGAGCCATTTCGGCAGCGATGATTCTCGGCACGGTGTGCACCGTTTGCCTGGTTGCTTTGACGCATCGCGTCCGGGCCGTCGACATCGTCGAATAGAGCAATCACAATTTCACTTTTCCGACGGGATTTTGTCGCTTGATTCCCTTCACGAGCTGCCCATGCTGCTGACCTTCGATCAGGTGACGAAGTTTTACGGACCGGTCATCGGTGTCAACAACATTAGTTGCCGCATCGGGCCGGGCATTACTGGCTTGTTCGGCGCCAACGGCGCTGGGAAGTCGACGCTGATGAAGCTCGCCAGCGGACAATTGCGCCCCAGCCAGGGGGAGGTGAAGGTCGGCGAACATCGGGCCTGGTCCACCGAAGCCAAGCGGCACTTTGGTTACGTCCCTGACCTGAACAGCTTCTACGAGGAAATGACCTGCCTCGACTTTGTCTATGTCATGGCCAGGCTGTATGGATTGAAGAGGTCCGACGCCCGCCGCCGCACGGCCGAAGTCATCGAAGAAGTCGGCATGGCAGACCGCTCGGGCAGAAAACTTGCTGGCTGCAGCCACGGTATGCGGCAGCGCATCAAGCTAGCCCAGGCCCTGATCAACGATCCGCCGATCCTGCTGCTCGACGAGCCGCTGAGCGGGATCGATCCCGGCGGCCGCCGCGAGATTAGCCGATTGTTGGTCGCGCAAGGCGAAAAGGGAAAGACTATTTTGATTTCGAGCCACATCCTCGGCGAGACCGAGTCCTTGACCGATTCCGTGCTGATCATCGCGCGCGGGCGCATCGTGGCCTCGGGCACGCTCAGCGAGATCCGCGCCAAGCTGGAGGATCGCCCACTGACAGTCGAGATTCGCTCACCGCAGTCGCGGCGTTTGGCAGCCCTGCTCGTCGATGAACCTGAGCTGCGCAATATCGAACTGCGCCCCACAGGCCTGATTGTGCAAACGCGTAATCCGCTCCGATTCTTTACTTTTATCAATGATCTCGTCGCGAAAAATGGCATCGAAATCGAGCAACTACAGACGCTCGACGGCGGCGCCGACGCGGTGTTCAACTATTTGCAACAGGGATCTCGATGAGCCTGCTCCGCGCTTGGACCACACTGTTGTGGTTGTCCTTTCGCCGTTTGCTCTGGTCTGGCAGCACCTTAATGGTGTTGTTGCCATTCACAGCTTGTGCGCTGTTCTTGATTCGACGCGGCTTCTGGAAGGAGGCCAACTTATTCGAGACGTTCAATGATTTCAGCCTGTTCATGATGTTCGTTTTTGCATCGTTCGTGGTGCCGATCTGTGCCGTGGCCTACGCGACAGCGAGTATCGGCGGTGATCGTGAGGATCGTACTCTCTTGTTTTTGCTGGTGCGACCGGTGCCGCGAGTCCTGATTTTCTTCGCCAAGTTCATTGCCACATTGCCGCTGGTACTGGGACTGGTCATGGGTGCGTTCTACCTCTATTGCCGCCTGGGGGGGGACATTGGCCGCGCCGCCTATCCTCTCTACCTGCCGGCGATCTTTTACATGTCGATCGCTTACGTCAGCTTGTTTCATTTCTTCGCTGTGTCGTTTCGCCATTCCACGATCATTGCGCTCATTTACGCGTTGTTCATGGAGCTGCTGCTGGGCAACATGCCAGGTATTGTGAAACGCGTGGCTATTAACTATTACGGCCGCTCGATGATGTACGCCGCCGGCGTGCCCCACGGACTCGATCGCCCGGAAGCAGAATGGTTTGAACCTATCTCGGCGACCACGGCCGCGCTCGCCTTGGTCGGAATCACGCTCGCGGCATTGCTGGTCGCGCTAGTGGTGTTTCAGCGTCGCGAGTACACTGACCTGACTTGAAAATTGCCGAGCCTTGGCCGTGAAATCGCAGGGCACCGTGGGTCCACGGTACTTGGTCGGCGGTCTTATCCTCTGTTTATCACTTGCGCCCTGTGCCCACTTGCTAACAGCGCCATCGCCATGCCCGATATCTGGACGTTTCATTCCGCTGGGCAGTTGGTTTTCGGACGTGGGGCTGCATCGCGCACTGGCGAGCTGGTAAACCGCCTGGGAGTGCGGCGCGTCATGGTGGTGACCGATCGCCGACTGCTCGACGCCGGACTCGTCGAGGCGATCACCGCGCCGCTGGCCAGCAGTGGGATCGAAGCGGCGATGTTCTCCGACGGCGAGCCGGAACCGACGCTCGCCGCGGCAGAACGCGCGATTGCGAAGGCGCGTGACGTGCGCCCTGACGCTCTGCTGGGGTTGGGCGGGGGCAGCAACATGGACCTGGCCAAGATCACCGCTACTGTCCTGGCCCACGGAGGCTCGGCTCGTGATTATTTTGGCGATGACCGCCTGGCAGGTCCGATCTTGCCGTTAATCTGCGTTCCCACCACCGCAGGTACGGGCAGTGAAGTCAGCGCTTCCTGCGTTTTGACGGATCAGCTGGCGCAAGTCAAAGTCGGCGTGTTGAGCAACTACCTGCGGCCACGCTTGGCGATCGTTGACCCGCTCTTGACGCTTTCCTGCCCGGCTCAGGTCACCGCCGACAGTGGCATTGATGCGTTGACACATGCCATCGAGGCGTACACGGCAGTCGACAACCGATCGTTCACGCTCCCCGCGGGCGAGCGCACCGTCTACCAAGGACGCAACCCGCTGGCCGGAGCGCTGGCAGAAAAAGCGATCCGCCTGATTGGTGCCAATCTTGAACGTGCGGTCGCGTCCCCCGCCGATGCAGACGCGCGCGAGGCGATGTCGCTCGGTGCCACGCTGGCGGGTCTCGCTTTCTCGAACGTGGGAGTGGCGCTCGTGCATGCGCTGGAATATCCGCTGGGCGGGTTGACGCATTGTTCCCACGGCCTGGGCAATGGTCTATTCCTGCCCTACGTCATGCGGTTTAATCTGTCGCAGCGCACACCGGAATTCGCCCAAGTGGCCGAGTTTCTGGGAGTGGGCAATCCCGCCCACGATGAGCGGCAGAATGCCCATGCCGCGATCGACCGCGTTGAACAGTTGAAGCGCAATATCGGCATTCCCGCGCGGTTGCGCGACCTGGGAGTGACTGCCGATCAGCTGCCGGCGCTTGCGGAAAAAACCCTGTCCATCAAAAGAATCTTGCGCGTCAACCCGCGCCCTGTGAATTTCGAAGACTTACTCTCGATTCTGGAGTCAGCCCTGTAATGGTCGAACGGCAACCGAACGCCACAGACGAAGAACCGATCGTGGTGCGGCCAATAGCGGCAGATGACTTTGCCCGCGCGGCGCCACTTTTGGCCGAGTTGGGCCGGCCCGAGGTGACTGCGGCGACCACAGAACATATGCGCGGCGTTTTCAAGCGTCACCTGGCCAGTGATACCGCCAGTTTGATTGCCCTGCGCGGCGAGCGCGCGATTGGACTCCTTTCTCTGCACATTCGCGAGCGGCTTAGCCAAATCGCCCCCGAGGCCTGGATTCCCGATTTTATCGTCACTGCCAACGAGCAGGGGCGTGGCGCCGCGCAAGCCCTGATGAACCGCGCGATCGAGATTGCGCGCCAGCGGGGTTGTTACCGCCTCGTGCTGGAATCGCATTATCATCGGCAGCGAGCGTATCGTTTTTACGCCCGCGAGGGCTTTGCCGACGTGGGTAAATGCTTTGCGCTGCCGCTCGCGCCGGCCAAGAAACCGACCTGATTCTCTAAGCGGTTGGGCACTGTCGGTTTCAAGAACAGGCGTTAAAATATCGGCTCGCGCCACGCCGTCCTTGTTCCCCATGGGGGACGCATTCCGGCACGGCTGCGCGGTTTGCAACGTCATGTCACTGATAACCGACGACTGGCTACTCTTCGCATGCCCACGAACGCTGCACAAGTCGAGGAACTGCGCTGGAAAAAATTTCCGGTGCTCAACGATGGATTCGTTTGCCTGGTCGACGTGATGGGAGACGATCAAGCGGTTGTGCAGGCAGCGCGTGTCAGCTACGGGGAAGGAACTCGCAAAGTCTCGGACGATCGCGGCTTGATTCGCTATTTGATGCGGCATCGGCATTCAACGCCGTTCGAAATGGCGGAGATCAAGTTGCTGGTCAGGGTGCCGATGGACACCTGGCGGCAATGGATTCGCCACCGCACGGCGAACGTGAACGAATACTCCACGCGCTATTCGCTGGCGATCGACGCCACGCAGGAGACTACGCCCGACGGCTGGCGAACTCAGGCGACCAGCAACCGGCAAGGGAGCGGCGAACCACTCGACCCTGCGTTAGGCGCTGAACTGACAGCCGAGGAACTGGCGCTGCAGCGCGAGTCGCGGCGCGTGTACGAGAGTCGCATCGCACGGGGCGTTGCCCGCGAACAAGCGCGCAAGGACCTGCCGCTTTCGACGTATACCGAAGCGTACTGGAAGGTCGATCTGCACAACTTGCTGCACTTCCTGGCGCTACGGATGGACAGCCATGCCCAGTGGGAGATTCGCACGTATGCGACGACCATTGGGGAACAGATTGTACGTTCGCTCTTTCCACTGGTGTGGGAAGCATTCGAAGACTATCGGTTGCACAGTATGTTCTTGACGCGGCTCGATCAGGAAATCGTGCGCCGTTTGGTCGCGCGATTGGCCG
>CAMFLN010000274.1 GCA_945957305.1 uncultured Planctomycetaceae bacterium
CGCGTGCAAGTGCTCTGCGCCGCGTATTGCGACCTGGCTGAGCAGTTCGTCATTCCGACCGTCGCGGAAATCGAGGGTGTCCGCGGCATTCGCCACCAGCCATTGCGTATGGCGGCGCAGAAACTCTTCGCGTTGCCGCTCATTCCAGACGTAGTCGAGGTGATCCGTGGCGCGACGCAGATGAGTCGCGTAGCCCCCCAAGTCCTGATCAAAAACAGCGCCCCCGATGTCCGACAGCCAGCCCCGCCGTTCGCCCGCCGGAACTTCAAGTACGGCGTTGACCCAATCTGGGTCGCGTAGCCAGGTATAGAGAAGCCGCGGCAGGGCATTGAGGGCATCATCCGCCGGAAGTGCGGCCAAGTCCGCTGAAACGCGCCGCGACAGGGCCGGGTTTAACACGCGACTCGCGGTGCCGAGCGGCGCCGTAATCCTGGGCGCCGCTCGCACCGCAGCTGCGGACTCGGAACTACTGGGGGCATTTCGACGCAGAGCCATCGAGGCAATTCCCTGCCATTGCGCATAGTGGCGATTGCTTAATCGAACCCCGAGTGAGTAACTAAAGCTAACGATCCGGCGAAGTACCACTGGAAAGTACTTAAGTCGAACGGGCCGATAGCCGTAGTCGGTGTGCAACTAACCTTCGCACACCTTGAAAATTTCTTCCTCGTCCTCCTTGGCGGCCTTTCCCTTGGCAGTAATGGCATTGGCGTTTGTGATCTTCACGGCAGTCATGCCGTAAACTTCATCGCGATGAAAGATCAGCTTGAGCGTTTCCTCAATGACTTCGGGGTGCGTGGCTCTCAGCTCCTGCACCAGATTGTACAGCTCCTGAGGTACGCGCAGCTCGACGGTTGTCGACGGATCAGCACTCTTCGCACTCTTGCGCTTTTTGGCCATGACAATTCATCCCATGAATGTGCAAGTGGTCCGCGCCGTCACAGGCGCTATGTATCTACTTGCAAACAGCGAGAGTGTCTAAATCGTCACGCTTACTGTCAAGATAGCAGTCGCGGAATGTTCAGCAGGTGGGGGGTGCTGATAGAAAACTGCTATTCAGGCCCTGGCTGATTTAATAACTGCGCAGCTTCCTCATAAAGCTCGCGCACTTGTTTCAAGCGGCGCGGCGTTTTCGTCCAGGTGGCGCCCTGTTCGAACCATCGTTTTGCGTCCTCCTGGGAACCCAACTGTGCATGGGCCATCGCCAGGTAAAACCAATCCCACACTTCTCCGTTGCCATTGCCCCCGCCGAGGTCAATGCTGTGCGAGAGCGCATCGATCGCGGATTGCCAATGGCTGTTGCGATACTCCGCAATTCCTAAGACGCTCCACGCCAGCGAATCTCGCGGTTCGACCTTAGTAGCACACTGCGCGAGCTCCAGCGCACGTTGCGGATTGCGCCGTGCTGGATCGGGATAGGTCGCATAGAACCGCGCGGTTTCATTACATAAGGCCAGGCTCTGCGGATAAACCGCCAGCGCGTTTTCATAGGCCTCTTGGGCGGCTGCGGGCTGCCCGGTCTTTTCCAGCATCTCGGCGCGCGTGGCCTCGACCATGGCCCATTCATCGCGATAATTCTTGACGTCAGGCAACTCCTCCATCAGTCGGTGTAATAACTGGGCAGATCGTCCGAGTTGTTCGATCGCATCGGACCGGTTGCCCATCGTGTACCTAGCCATGCCAAGGTAAAAATAGAATCCGGCCAGATCCTGGCGAAACCCAGGAGCGTCAGGGGCCTGCCGCACTAGTTCTTCCCAGATCTCGCTCCCTTTTTTAATCAAGGCGACAGCCACGAACGGATTGGAAGGGGGAGCTTCCACACGGCGATTGTAGCGCGGCCCGCGGAAGCATCCGCCGATCCAACTGGCGTACTGCCGGACGTCTGCGCCTGATTGCAATACTTTTTCGACGAGGCCGAGCGCTTCCTTGAGCGACTCCAGCGATTCGTCGGTGCGCCCCAGAGTCATTTGCATCTGTGACAGCCGCAGATACGCTGACGCGACCTCGGCGACGATTTGGGGGTCGTCGCCGCGATCGTTGAGGAATTGGTGATAGTACTGCAGGGCCGCCTCGAGCAACTCGCCGCGGAGCGGTTGCAGCCCTGGCTCGTCCAACAAACGGGTTTCGCTGATCGTCGTCATGTAGTCGTCGACCGCGGCCCGCGCGCGGCGGAAGTTTTCTTCGGCGCGACGCTGTTCTTTCAAGGTTTCCTGACGCTGCCGGGCCTCGCCATCGAGTGCCACTTGCGCCGCCGAGCGTTGCACCTCGGCCTCTTCGCGGGCCATTGTTTCTCCGGCCAGCGCGCGGCGTGTGCGCTCGTAAGCTACGATCGACACCACCGAGGTTACGAGCATCGCCGCCGCGGTCACGGTGCCGAGCACCGCGGGAAGAGGATTGCGGCGCATCCAACGCCAAGTCTGCTCGGCAGGCCCGACGGGCCGCGCCAGGATCGGCCGCCCGGTCAAGAAACGCCGCAAGTCCTCGGCCATGTCTCCGGCCGTGGCGTACCGCCGCGAAGGTTCTTTCGCCAGGGCCTTCAGCGTGATTGTCTCCAAGTCGCGCGAGACACGGTCATTCAAGCTGCGCGGGCTGGGCGGGTCGTCATACATCACCTGGTGCAGCAACATCCGCTTGTTGCCGCGGAACGGCAGATCGCCGGTTAACAATTGGTAGAGAATCACGCCCAATGAATAGATATCGCTGCGTCCGTCGACATGGTGCCCCTCGCCACGGGCTTGCTCGGGCGACATATACGCCGGCGTTCCCAGGACACGTCCATCGATCGTTACGGTAATATCGACCGACTCCTGTTTGGCCAGGCCAAAGTCCACCACGAAGGGGCGTTTCTGTTCGTCGAGCAGGATGTTGCTCGGTTTCAGGTCGCGGTGAATGACTCCGCGGCGGTGCGCGTGATCCAGCGCCTCAGCTACCACAGCGCACAGTTCAGCCGCCTCGCGGGCGCTGGGACGGTCGACCGTCAACTGGTCGGCGAGCGTGATGCCATCAATAAAGTCGCAAACGATATAGATCGAGCCCGCGTGCCGGCCTACTTCATGAACGGTCACAATATGCGGATGCCGTAATTGGGCCACGGCGCGCGCTTCGCGCAAGAACTCTTCGGAATTGCCCAGGGACGATCCCAGGACCCGTGGAATTTTCAGCGCGACGATCCGATCGAGTTCCCGGTCATGCGCTTTCCAGACGGTGCCGAAGCCTCCCACACCGACGGCATTGAGCTATTCGAAGTGTGCGATCCGCTCAACCGCCCGGGGCGCAGGTCCCGCGGTGCTCGTTTCGCCTAGTAGATTGAATGTGCTGCCGCAGACTGGACAAGTGACATCAATGAAGTCTGCTGCCGACGATACAGAAATCGGCTTTTGGCAATGTGGGCAGCGAATTTGCATGCAAGACCCCGCGAGGAATCGTCATTATAAATGGTGGTTTTCCAGGGGCAAGATTGACCAGTTCCTGTTGGTGCGCCGCTTTCCGGGAGGGGCAGGTTTTTTCGGATTTTCCGTGCTAAGATAGGATCACTTTTCGTGTTTCCCGTCCTGTTTCCCGCCCTCAATCCTCGATATCTGCTGAAACTTTCCTCGCCCATGTCGACGCTGCACCATCGCCAAGGAGTCGCCCAGTTCACCTGGGATCATTACCAGCACGAGTTTTCGGATCGCCACCTGTTGCACGGCATCATCGCCAAATGGGCGCGGGAGCGGCCGAACGACGTGGCCATCATCGAAGTTGATACGGGGCGTGAGTTCACTTACGCCGAGTTCGACCGCACGATGTCAGCTCTGGCCATGAAGTTGTGGCGGCTCGGTTTCCGTCCCGGAGACTTTTTCGCGACGTCCCTCCCCTTACTGGCCGAACATATTTTCCTGGAGTATGCGTGCTTCAAGATCGGTGTGATTCACGCGCCGCTCGACTTGCGCTTGAAAGCTCCCGAGGTCATTCGCTCGCTCGACTTGATCAAAGCGCGGGGCTTCGCGTGCTTGGGCAAGACGCCGGTCGCTGATTTTTCGGCGCTGGCGACTGCCGTGCAGCAGAGTTGCCCCTACGTGCAAGTTTTCGTGCAATTTGCGCCGCCGCAGCAAACCATTCCCACGGCGCTCTCGGCGATGACGCTCGCGGCGGAAGCGCAGCAAGAAGCCGCGGACGTGCAGTCGGACCCAACCTCTTGGGCAGATTTCCCGGCTTTTGTTGCCGCCACAGAGAATGTGCGCGAGACCGACGGGGCGCAAGTGATCTATACCACGGGCTCGACAGGCTTTCCGAAGCCGGCGCTCCTTTCGCACCGCAATATCACGGTGCAGAACATGTGTCTGGCCGGCGGGTTCGATATGGCGGATCGTCCAAGGATGTTGGTCAATCTGCCGCCATCGCACGTCGGCTGTCAGGCCGAGCAACTGATGACAACCTTCTTTTCCGGCGGCACCGCCGTGGTGTTGCATCTTTTCGACGCCGAAAAAACTTTGGCCGCGATCGAAAAATATCGGGTCGAATGTTTCGGCCAAATTCCAGCCATGTTCGCCATGCAATGGCGGCTCCCCAACTACAAAGACTACGACTTGTCGTCGCTGCGATTTGCCTTGTATGGCGGTCAGCAAGTCACGCGGCAGTTTCTCGAACAATTGCAAACCATGGCGCCCCAGTGTGGCACGGGGCTGGGCCTGTCAGAAATGGCGGGCTTCGTCACCTACTCGCCACTAGGAGGCACGGTCGACGAGCTGCTGGCGGGCGTCGGTTTCGACATGCCGGTCACGCCGCTGTCGATTCGCGAGCCGATGCGACCCGACGGTACTGCCGGCGACGAGCTGCCTGACGGCCAGCCAGGCGAGATCTGCTTTAGCGGGCCACAAGTCTTCATTGGCTATGTGAACGACGAAGCGGCTTATCGCCGCACCGTCTCGACCGACGGCTATTGTTACACCGGGGACCTGGGTTACAAAACCGAGCGCGGGCTGGTATTCGCCGGCCGGTCGAAGCTGGTGATCAAACCCAAGGGCTACCAGGTGCATCCGGCGCAAATCGAGGGGCACTTCGCCATGCTCAGCGAAAAAGTCGCTGCTTGCGCCGCGGTGGGACAGCCGCATGAGATCTTCAGCGAGGCGATCGTCCTGTTTGTCGAGGCTAAGTCCAACGCCGAACTCACGGTCACAGAACTGGAGCAGCATGCCCGCGGAATTGCTGCTTACATGCGACCGACGCACTACGAGTTGCTGCCCCCGGCGGGATTGCCTCTGAATCGCGTGGCAAAGACGGACTACGTGTTATTGCGCGAGCGCGCCGCCGCCGCGGTAGCAACGCTGCGCGAGGCCGGGGGATGGGACCGCAAGTAGTTCGCGGTTTCGCGGGCTTTGGTTCCATTTAAGTGCGGTGCTTCGAGGGTGCCATGGTCGCGTTCGTCGCGGCCACGCCGAAATACCACCTCAGCGACCTCTAGCACTACATGCATGCTCACGCACGCGTGAGGCATGGCACCCCGCGTGCGTCAAATCGGGCAGAGGGCTTGCGTCGCAAGGACCACAACTGGTGCTGCCCTCCTACACACTCGACGCGCATGCACCAAAGCAAAACGGGAGTGCGCAACTGATGCCGCGCACTCCCGTCT
>CAMFLN010000275.1 GCA_945957305.1 uncultured Planctomycetaceae bacterium
TATCTATTGATCGGCATCCTGGTTGGTGAGCAGTTGCTGGCCTATTCTGCCAGTTACCACCCCAAAACCGGCGGAGGGCTCCGCTGATGTCGCAGGGGATGCTCTGGGGAGTCGTCAGCGGCGCGCGCACCACGTTTGAATGGGGCCGAGCCGACACGCCGACTGATTGGTTACTGCCTGTCGCGGTTCTAGCGGCGCTCGTCGCGCTGGCGATCTACGTTTATCGGCGCGACAGCGTCGAGCTGCGTCCCGCGGTGGCCATACTGCTGACCGCGCTACGCGTGTCGGCGCTTTTGATCCTGGGCGTTGTCTATATGCAGCCGCAGTGGCGCAATGAACGCCAGCTGCTGACCAACTCGCGGGCCGTGGTCATGGTGGACACCAGCCTGAGCATGGGCTTGCACGATGCGGAAGCGACGCCTGTTCCGGCCGAGCCGAGCCGGGCTCAACAGGTGCAAACCGCACTCGATAAGACCTCGTTCCTCGACGAGCTGCGGCGGACGCATGAAGTGGTGCTCTTGCGCTTCGACGAAGAGTTGACGCGCTTGGCGACACTGGAAAAACAGCCCTCCGCCACGGCCCCTGCAGAAGCGCCGCCCGCAGCCGAGGCGGCTACTCCGCAGAAATGGGAGGAATGGCTGGCGCCACGCGGCGGGGAGACTCGCCTTGGTGAAGCTCTGCGACAAGTGATCAATGAAGAACGCACCGAGCCGGTTGCCGGTGTGATCGTCTTGACCGATGGTCAACAAAATGCGGGCGTCGATCCGCTGTCCGTCGCGGCCCTGGCACGAGAGGCTGGGATTCCGCTCTTTCCGATCGGTATTGGCTCGCAGCGGCAGAACGTCAATGTCCGCGTCAGCGATTTCGTAGCCCCGGCACGCGCCTATCCCGGCGACAAGTACACGGCCACCGGTTACCTACAATCGCAGGGACTGTCCGGCCAGACGGTCACGGTCGAGCTACTGGCCAGCGATGCTCCGACAAGCGGCACAGCCACGCCAGCGCAAGGAACCGTGGTGGCCTCGCGGCAGGTGACGCTCGGCGGAGACGGCGAAGTCCTGCCGGTTGCCTTCGAATTGGTTCCCGACGCGCTCGGACGAAAAACTCTGACTCTGCGTGTCGCTGGCCCGCGTCAGGACTCCTATGCCGGCGACAATCAGCAGGAAGTGGATATCGAGATCGTCGATCGGAAGACACGCATTTTGCTTTTCGCCGGAGGCCCCACGCGCGAATATCAGTTCCTGCGCAATCAGCTGCGGCGTGACAAGGACATGATCGTCGACGTGCTGTTGCAAACCGGTGAAGAGGGCATGTCTCAGGATGCCCACGAGATATTGCCGGAGTTTCCGTCGACGCGCGAGGAGCTCTACGCCTATGACTGCATCGTGGCCATCGATTGCGACTGGCGAGTCTTGGCCGCGTCCCAGGTCGACGCCCTGGAACGTTGGGTCGCCGAGCAAGCGGGCGGGTTGGTCGTGATCGCCGGCCCGATCTATGGCGACACGCTCTCGCAAACCGCCAGCCTGGCAAAAATCCGCGCCCTGTATCCGGTAGAATTCAACCGTCGCTTTTCTGTTTTAGACGACGGACGATACGGTTCGAAGGAACCATGGCCGCTCGAATTCACCCGCGACGGACAAGAGACTGAATTTCTCTGGATCGAAGACTCGGGCCCGGCGAGTGCGCATGCTTGGAGTGAATTCAAAGGGGTCTACGGCTATTACGGGGTCAAGGGCGCCAAGCCTGGGGCGACCGTCTATGCCCGCTTCTCGGACCCGCGTGCCCGCGAGGGGGACCAGCAGCCTGTGTACTTTGCGGGCCAGTTTTTTGGCGCCGGCCGGGTGTTCTATCTGGGGAGCGGCGAGATGTGGCGCTTGCGTGCGCTCAACGAAGCGTACTTCGAGCGTTTTTATACCAAGCTGATTCGATTCGTCTCGCAAGGTCGACTCTTGCGTGGCTCGAACCGCGGTGTCTTGCTCGTAGAACGTGATCGTTATGTGTTGGGAAACAGCGTCGCCATCCGCGCGCAATTGAACGGTCCACAGCTGGAGCCGCTCGTTGCCCCGCAAGTGATGCTACAGGTCTTTCTGCCAGACACGACGCAGCAAAACGTGGCGCTGCTGGCCGATCCGGCGCGCCCGGGAAGCTTTGCAGGCCAATTCACGGTCCGTAAGGAAGGGGTTTACCGCCTCGAGTTGCCGGTCCCTGAGAGCGCTGACGAACGACTGGCCCGACGCATTCAGGTCAAGGTCCCCGACCTCGAACGTGAAAAGCCGCAACGCAACGACGCTTTATTGCAAGAGTTGGCGAAGACCACGGGAGGCGCCTACTTCATCGGCCTCGAGGCAGGACTCGGGCCCGATGGCAGCGAGAGCCCGATCGCCAGGCAGTTGCGCGACAAGAGCCGTTTGACCCTTGTTTTGGATACGCCCTCTCGGTTGTGGGACAACTGGTGGGTCTTGGGAGTCGTGTGTGGTTTGTTTTGCACGGAATGGTTGATTCGCCGACTTGTCAAGCTGGCCTGAGCTGGCGCAAAGAATTCTCAATGTCTATAACTTTCGACCGACCCCGACTGGAACCGAACGTCACCGCGCTGTTGTCGCGGCTGCGCGGGCGGATCCGTCGCTACGTCGTGATCGAGGGAGTGGCGGCAACGCTGGCGACCGCGTGCGCCTTGTTTTGGCTGTGCCTGGCCGTCGATTGGCTGTTCGAGCCCGCGCCCGCCGTGCGACGGGGCTTGTTGGCTTTCTCGGCGCTGCTGACGGCGGGCGTGTTTTACCAGTTCGTGATGCGCCGGCTGGCCGTGCCGCTGTCAGATGCGCGGTTGGCACTGTTGCTAGAGCGTCGGTTCAGTTTTTTCGATGACAGCCTGCTAACGGCGGTCGAATTGACGCAGCCCGACCGCGCCTTGGGCGAGATGACCCGCGAAATGCTGGAAAATACGCTCGATGAAGCTTCACGCCAGGCGGACAAGGTCGACGTCGACCAGGTCTTCTCGCGCACTCCGTTGACCCGGGCGGTGGGCGCCGCCGCGACGCTGTCAACTTCGTTGCTCCTGTGCCTGCTCGTCGTGCCGGCTACGTTGCTCTTCGGAGTCGAACGGCTGGTTGGCGCCACCAACGATCCGTGGCCGCGTTCGTCACGCCTGCTTGTGCCCGGCTTCGAAACTGGTGAAAAAGTCGTGGCCCGCGGCGATGAAGTCGAGCTGCTGGTGCAAGCCGACCTGGCCATGCCGCGCGTGCCAGAAATGGTGCAAGTGCGTTACTTTACCGAGGACGGGGCGCGGGGACGCGAAACTATGACCCGCGTCGGCAATCCCGTTGTCGGCCAGGACGCGTATCAGGATTTCCGCCATACGTTTGCCAACGTGTTGTCCTCGCTGACCCTTACAGTTTCGGGCGGTGACGCACGCGTCGACAATCTGAAAATTCGCGTTGTTGACAGCCCGACGATCAGCGAGGCCGTGCTGATCTGCGAATATCCGGCCTATATGAACCGCGGCCCGCGTGAAGTTCTCGTCACTAGCTCCGTGCAAGTTCCTGTCGGGACCACGATCACCGTGCGGGCGAAAGCCAACAAAGACCTGGTCCGTGCTCAGATCGACTACCCGCGCGAAGATGGTAGTTTGCAGAGCGAGATCGTGGCCTTGCCCTCGGCGGGGGATGACCTGCGGACCATTGATTTCCGACTCCCCACTTTCATGGCCGACGCAACGTTGGCTTTTACGCTCTACGACACCGACGGGATTCACAATCGCAAGCCGTTT
The DNA here is from genome assembly GCA_945957305.1 of uncultured Planctomycetaceae bacterium. Taxonomy (GTDB): domain Bacteria; phylum Planctomycetota; class Planctomycetia; order Pirellulales; family JACPPG01; genus JACPPG01. Next base: position 3,767 of record CAMFLN010000275.1, read on the forward strand.
GTTGTTGCCCTCTCGGCCGTGAGCGATGAACCGCCGCAGCTTTCCTTGCAACTGCGCGGCATTGGCTCGGCTATCACCCCGCTCGCCCGGCTCCCGCTGGAAGGGAAGATTACCGACGATTACGGTGTTGCGTCGGCGGCCTTCCAGGTGGCTGTTGACAATGCCCCACCACAGCAGTTTCCGCTGGCCGCGAACGTCGCGGGGCGAAGCGAGTTCGATGTCGATGAAGCGTACGAGGTGCGCGATCTGGCGTTGAAGCCAGGGCAGAAGCTGCTCTTCGGCGCGCAGGCCAGCGACGCATTTCATCTGGTCGAGGGGGACCAACCGCACACCGCCTCTAGTGAGCGTTTTCAACTCGACGTGGTGACGCCCGAGGGGTTGAGGGCGATGCTGGAATCGCGTGAGCTCAATCTCCGGCAACGATTCGAAACGATCATCTCCGAGGTCATCGCGACGCGCGATTCCCTGTCGGGCACCGACAACCCGCCGGCGAAAACGACGGAGTCCGAGACAACGGCCGCACCGTCGCCGCCGACGGAGGGGGAAGAGGCCGACAAGAAGGAGGACGCAAACGACGCGCCGCTCGCGCGGCTGACCGTGGAACGCGCACGTCAAAACGCCGAGAAAAACTCACAGGAAACAGCCGGCGTCGCCACGGCGTTTGACGAGATTCGCGAAGAACTGGTGAACAACCGCGTCGACACCGAGGAACTGCGTATTCGACTCAAGGATCGCATCGCCGACCCCTTGCGGGCGATTGTCGAGCAACAGTTCCCCGACTTGGATCGCCGACTTCAGGCTCTGCACGACGCTGCGCCCGCGTCCCACGCGGCGTCACAAAAGAGCGCGCTCGAGCAGGCGGATGCCCTCATCGTCGCCATGGAGCGGGTGCGCGATCAAATGTTGGAGCTGGAGAGCTTCAACGAAGCGATCGAAATGCTGCGCGCGATCATCGACTCGGAAAAAGAGTTGCAAGAACAAGTCCGCCAACGCCAGAAGCAAAAGGTGCGCGACTTGTTGGAGGATTCCGAATGAACACTCGCCTGAAACCCACCCCTGCTTGCGGACGCGGATTCGCCTCGTTGATGGCGGGCATGGCGATGGTGTTGGCAGCGACAATTGCGTCGGCGCAAAACGAGCCATCGGAGAGTGCCAAGCCTGCTGAGAGCTCACCCGCCCCCGCAGCCAGCGGTGACGCAACCGCGGAACTCGCGCGGCAGCAGCAGCAACTGTCGGAAAAGTACAAGCGCTTCGAGGAAGTCCTGCTGCGGATGGCCGAACTGACCGCCCCTACCGACCCCAAACGCGCCGCACTGTTGCGCAAGGCCGTCGCTGAGAGCAAGCATCAGTTAATCGGCATGCAGCTCGACAAGCTGGTCGAACTGCTGAATCAGGATCGTTTGTCCGTCGCGCTCAGCAGCCAGAATGACGTCAACAAGGACCTGGGCGAATTGCTCGACCTGCTGCTGACCGAAGAGCGCGACAAGGGAATCAAGAACGAGCGGGCGAGGTTGAAAGAACAAATTCGCCGCGTCACGGAGCTGATCAATAAAGAACGTCAGCTGCAAGGCCAGACTGCGGGCGGAGCCGAGATGCGCGAATTGGCAGACGGTCAGGGCAAGGTTGGCGAAGAGACCGGCAAGCTGGCGAAAGAAATGCAGCCGCCCGGCGAAGACAGCCGTAAGGATCGTCAGGCCCAAGAACGTGAAGGGGCCGACGACAAAGAGAGTGGCAGTAAAGAGAGTGACGGTGGCGACAACCCTGGGCAACCCGGCAAGGAAAAGTCGGCAGAAAAAAGCGGCAAAGAGTCGCCGGACAACCCGGACGGCAAGTC
>CAMFLN010000276.1 GCA_945957305.1 uncultured Planctomycetaceae bacterium
GTGCTTGACCGTGGCGATGTACAATTTGGCGCGGCCGACCGAGTCTTGCGGTGCCGAATCGGCCAGCTGCGGCAAGTCGAGCTTGTACTTGGGCTCTCGATTGGTCGCGTAGGCCATGATGTTCACGCCCATGGCTTTGGCCGCGGCAATGCGGCCTTCCACTTCGACCGGAAATTTCTTTTCGCGCGCCAATTCACGGCCCGGCCGTGCTAGCTCCCAATAACACGACAGATCTTCCGGACAGTACATGACGCTGGTGCGACAGCCCACGTCGACGCCCCACAGCGGACGCACATAGCGCGGGTCGACCGTTTCTTCGGCCGTCCACACAGCATGCTCGGGGGACAGCAAGTGCAGGCGGTGGTCTGGTTCGGGAAACATGCGATCCATCAACGCGCGAAATCCCCGGTCGAATTCGGCGCCGCCACATACCGCGTCGGCCAGCAGAAATCCGCCGCGATTGATGTACTCGCGCAGCTTGGCGATGTCATCATCGGTCAGATTCGGCGCCCGCTGTCCATTGAGATACAGAATCGGCGCCTCCATCAAATCGTCAGTCGTGGCAGCGTCCACGTTGATGACTTGCCAGGTGAGGTCGCGTCCCCATTTCTTCTCGGTATAGACGACCAGATTCGCCAGGTCGCGGCGATGATGGTTCCAGTCTTCGTCATTTCCCGAGCGCAGCTTGGCGGCCAAGATCGGGCGGCGTCCTTTGGCCAGGAACAACAGCGCGAGACTCGTTCCCACATGCGCGTGATTCTCACCCAAGCCCGTGCCGCGCCAAAAACCCGAGAGGTCTTCTTGCTCGTTGATCAGCCATTCTGCTCCTTCGCGATACCAGTCGTGCTGACCGATGAAGCGCTGATTCGTCAGTCGTCCGGTTCTTTCCAGCCCGTACAAGTAATAGAGCAAGTACGAACGGGGATCGTCCCCAGGATTGACGCGCACCGAAAAATGGCGAGCCAACCACTGCAGCGCCTTGTCGATCGATTCGTCGGACTCGTGCGGCTGGCAGCATTTAACCTGGTCGCCGTCGACTTGCGCATCTCCTTCGTCCAGGATGTCGCGCGCCATCACCAGCGCGCCTATGCCGGCGCAGGTCATGCTACCGCTGCCGCTGCCAGGATCGTTGGGCTTGTAGGTCCATGAACCGTCCGGGCGCTGCGCTTGCGACCAGTATTGCTGCGCCAAACGCCAGGTCTGCAGGCTGACGGGAATTCCCGCCCGCTGCGCTTCGTACAGAGCGAGGACGGCAAATTGCGAGTTCGAGTTGTCGCCGAAACCTTCGGGATAACCCCACGCTCCGCGGTACTTTTCGTTGCCCTTGTCGCGCTTTTGTTGCTCTTCGAGCCAGCGGACATTGCGATTGATCAACGGGCCATCGGCCTTCGGATCAGCGATGCTGAAGACCATCGTTTGCAGGCAGACGACGTAGTTCCATTTCGGCGGAATCTTGCGCAGGTGGGCCAGAGCCTCGCGAATCTGCGGATCGTCGGCCGGCACGCCAGAATTGAGCAGCGCCAGCGTCACCAGGGCCGTGACGCCCCCGGGGAGCGTGGCGTGCTCCTGCCAGGAACCGTCTTTGCGCTGTTCACGTTTGAGATAGGCGACGCCCCGGTCGATGGCCTGGCGCACCTGTTCGGCCGTCACTTCGGCATTTGCCGCCGAGGCGAACGTGCCAAGCACGAGGGACGCCACGATTAACCAACCGACAAGCCGTTGCCACATCCGTGGGCACTCCTGTAACGAATCGCCGAGCAATGCCACGTCGTACGGCGTCCCCATCGCCCCAGACCATGCCTGCGGAAGCCGCTGCTGCAAATCGTTATGCGGCCATCCGCGGGGCAGGGATTCCCCGGCGAGGCACCCCCGCACTTTCCATCGTCGCCGGTATTTCCCTGTCGCTAAAGCGGATGGGGAGGGATTCGAACCCCCGGGGCACTTGCGCACCCAGCAGTTTTCAAGACTGCCGCATTAGACCACTCTGCCACCCATCCGGATTTTTGAACGCCACGCTCGATCGACATGCCGCGCGGAATATGCTCCTCTCCCCCTTCAACCCATAAATGACCTCAGCTGGCGGGCGACAGCAGGCCCTGCCCAAGCGTACCCCTAAACCGTCCGAGAGCAAGACTTACCGTCCTTTCCAGGGCCCCGCGGGGCCGGTCAACGCGATTGACGTCCGTCACCGGTCCGGCTACAAACGAAATTCTCGCCGCAAGGCGAAGCGGGTCAACCGTATCTCTCGCCTCTCATACACGAGCCACGGAGTCCAGACGGTGGGTGGAATTAGCGAGCGGCACAAGGAAATCAAACGGCGGCGCCATCGTCGCAAGAAGCTCAAGCTCCTGGGCAAGAAGCTCAAGACGGCCAAGGTCTCGGAACGCCCCGTGATTGCCGACAAACTGCGCAATCTGACGCCGGGCGCGGATGTCATTATTGCCAACTGGCAACTGACAAAATCCGACCGCTAGGAGCGTCCAACGGCTGCCGCGGATTCCCGGATCCGCAGAATCCTAGGTCCTTCGTGGACACTCTGACCAATCATGCCTCGGCCGGCCCATGCCGGCGCGAGGCGTTTTTCATGCGCCGATGCATCATCGCGCGAATAATGCCCAGTTCACGCGTCGCTCCGATGGGATTCGATTACGATCCGCAAGCGCTGGCACGTGCGAATCGCTAGCGTCTGCGGAGGTGTTACCTCCACGCGATCGACGCTCAATACGGCCAATCGGCAAGCCAGCTTCTGACACAGCGATTTCGCCCGCGCGTCGTGTTCCAAGCAATGCTGGATATGTTGCTGCTCATCCGCGTCCAGCAAGTTCAACAGGTGACCGATCATGTCTTCCGGGTTCATATCATGCCCCCCTGCGATAGCTCTTCTTCGCGTAGCGCCAGGCCCAAGCGTTTCAGGGCCGTATGCATACGTGATTTGACGGTGCCCAGTGGGATACCGACCGCTTCGGCGGTTTCGCGATAACTCAAACCTTGATAATAGGCCAGCAACAGCACGCTGCGTAAATCCTCGGGCAGGGCGTCGACCGCTGCGCGGATGCGGCGGCGCGTTTCGTCGGCCTGGGCTTCGTCGGCCGGGGTCATCCGGTCATCGGCCACAAGACCAGCAAGCGTTCCCGTTTCTCCATCCCCCAAATCATGCGCCGTGTCCAGGCTGGTGGTCGTGCGTCGCCCGCGATGGCGAATGGCGTCGATCGCAGCGTGTGTCGCGATGCTGTAAAGCCAGGGGCGGAAGCGGCGTGCTGACTCGAAGGACTTTCCTTTTTCGACCAACCGCAGGAAGGTCGTTTGAAACACTTCTTCAGCCAGGCTGGCGTCGCGCAAATAGCGGGCCAGGTAGCTGTAGAGCTCGCGCTCGTAGCGATGGACTAATTGTTCGAACGCAGCGATGTCATTGTGCTCGCGATAACGCGACAACAACTCTTCATCGCTCACGTCCGGTTGCCCGGTGGGGACTGTACTCATCCGATCCTTCTCATTCTGCCGCCGACGGGATTGCGCTCGCGAACTTTGCCAGCTCCACTGTCAACTTACCCGATCTGTGCGGTGGGGCGACCCCATGAGGCTGTTGGTCATGCCATCGGTGCTGGCAGACGACAGACGATGACGTGCTCTTCTTGTGGCTTTATTCTACCAATTTCCCGGCTTACATGAGCCCGGTGCCCAGAATTGCAGCGGCATGCTACGCTTACGTCGGCCCGGGGCAGGTCACTTCAGAAGCCGGGCCGCTTGACTCGTTGCATCACTCGTATTTTCGGAATCGATAATGAGCGAACGCGCGCCAGTGATTCCCCAGACTGATTCAGGCAAAAGTGCAACGACGGGGGGGCGTGGCCAAACGGCCACGCATCCGATCACCGTCCTGCTGATCGACGATCAGGCGATTGTCGGAGAATCGGTGCGCCGCATGCTGGCTACCGAGTCGGACGTGACGTTTCATTTCTGCCAGGATCCGACGCAGGCCATCACGCAGGCCAATGCGCTGCAACCAACCGTCATCCTGCAAGATCTGGTGATGCCAGAGATCGACGGGCTACAACTTGTGAAGTTTATCCGCGCCAATCCGGCCACGCGCGAGATCCCGCTGATCGTGCTCTCCAGCAAGGAAGAGCCGATCGTCAAAGCACAGGCATTCGCCTTGGGCGCCAATGATTACCTGGTGAAGCTGCCTGACCGCATCGAATTACTGGCGCGTATTCGTTACCACTCGCGCGCCTACATCAGCCGGTTGGAGCGCGACGAGGCGTTCAAACAATTAGCCGAAAGCCAGCAGCAGCTCGCCGACGAGGTCGCCCAGGCGGCGCGCTATGTGCTATCGCTGCTGCCTGAGAAAATGGAGGACAAGATCTCGATTGACTGGCGATTCGTTCCCTCGACGCAACTGGGAGGGGACATGTTCGGCTATCATTGGCTCGACCCGGATCACCTGGCGATTTACCTGTTGGACGTGAGCGGACACGGCGTTGGTTCGTCGCTGTTGGCCGTATCGGCGACCAATCTCATTTCCGCACGTTCCTTGGCCGACACGGATTTTCGCGATCCCGGCCAGGTTCTGGCTCGGCTCAACGACGTGTTTCAGATGGAAAAACAGAACGGCAAATACTTCACCATCTGGTACGGGGTATTTCAGCCGGCAACGCGAAAACTCGCCTTTAGCAATGCCGGCCATCCGCCGGCCTTGCTCTACACGGGCAAGAGTCGGGAGGACGCGCAGGTGATTGAACTCGCCGCCGACGGATTGGCCATTGGCATGGTTGAGGGAATGCCCTACGACACGAGCGAAGTGCAACTTGATGCGTTCGCGCGACTCTATGTCTACAGCGACGGCGCGTACGAGATCGAAAAGCCTGACGGCGAAATGTGGAAGCACTCGGAATTCGTCCAGTTTTGCACCAGCTTGCGCGCCGCTGGCGAGCCCATCGCGGACCGGCTATTTGCCCACGTGCAGCAAATGCGCGGCGAAGAAGTCCTGGACGACGACTTTTCCATGGTCGAAGTCGCGCTATAAAGATTTGCACTCTCGGCAGCTGACAATGCGCATTAATGCCTGCTTAATGGCTTGAGTGGCGTAACACAGAGGGGCATCCCGCCGAATTGACCGTCCCCTCATATGGGGTTTTTACCGCCTCCCTCGTCGACCTGGGGGCGGTGGCCCCGTTCCTCATGCTGCGAGCGGCCGGGGCCAGGGTCCTTGGAGGACTTCCTGTTTTGCGGGATATTCTGTCTATAAGAGGCGGTTTACAGCGATTTCGATTGATCGGTTGTCTGTGATTCCGTCCCCGCCGCGGCGAAGTGAGTCTTACACTTGAGGATTCCCGTCGAATTGCGACGGCGGTTCGCGCCGACTTGTCCATTCGTGCTGGGCGCAACGGCTCACTTGTTCCTGCGAGACGCACATGAATGTTCCGCGTGTCAAAACGATCAAAGGCAAGCTCAACGGCCTGGTGTTCTTCAGTTCTTTGGGACTGGCCGTGGTGCTGACGGTCTCGTTGTTCTTGTTGGCCAATTACGGCATTAATGGCCCGCTCTACCAACGGCTGATGCTGCGCAAAAGTGCTATGGCGGAATTCGAGCCCTGCAC
>CAMFLN010000277.1 GCA_945957305.1 uncultured Planctomycetaceae bacterium
GCTTATACTGCGAGAGCGGTCCTCGCGCCATTGTTCGATTTGCCGCTGGGGTATGCCGTGGATGAATTCCGTGGCTGTCAGCCGCTCGTCCGAGCGCTTCACAGCCTCCAGCAACTCCTCCTTATCTTCGGTGTAGATCGTGACCTGCTGGGTGCCGCGGGAGGCGGACACATAGAACTGCTCGCGTGACGACGCCGCAAAGCTCACCCGCCCCTGCGCGATGAATACCCGATCGAAGGTCTTTCCCTGGCTGGCATGCGATGTGACAACGTAACCGTGCGACAGATGTCCGAACTCCTTGCCCACGATCCAGCCGTTGTCGAGCACGATGTTGCCAGACTCGTCGAAGCGATCAATCTTGTAGACGGAACCGTTTTCCAGGCGGTGCTGGTCGTCGGCCGTCCGACCCGTATGGCTAAACCGCACTGTGTCGCCGACGGCGAGTGAGATTTCCGAAGGACGAAATACCTGAAACCGCTCTGCCTGGTCGGTGGGAATGCTTCCGTCAGCTTTGACGACAAAGCGTTCGCCACGCACGAACCCTTTGGCGTTCTGGTGGAACACCAACACGTCTCCCGGCGAGTAATTCAGCGAATCACGCTTTTGGGCATCCGTCAGGTGAGTGTTGTCAAGTTTGAGGAAAGTTTGGTCCTGCTCGCCCAACTCCTCCGCTGCGCGCAAACCCTTGCGAATCTCGTCGGTGACGCGCTGCCCTTCGACGTGTGTCGGGCAGACCACCAGTGCGGTCTTGCCATCATCCAAAGCCTGCAAATAATCGGTGGCAATGTGCCGGTAGCGTTCGTTGTACGGCAACTCCTTGATGGCTCCCAGCTTGTCGAGTCGAAGATAGCCCTCACCAATGCGATGTTCGCTCAAGGCCTGGACCGCCGCGCGGTATTCTTCGCTGTCCTTCTGCCGGCGAATGGTATTGACCGCCGCCGGCTTGATGCCGGCTTCGCTCTCCAGCATCCGCAGCACGTCGCCACGAGCGACCGAGCCATGCTGAAAGCGATCACCAGACAATAGCACCCGTGCGTCGAGCCGCTCCGCGAGTGCAAAGACTTCCCGTGTGGTCGGGGCATCCATCAGCCCCGCTTCGTCGATCCAGATCAACTGTCCGGCCACCTGCCGCTGCAGCTTTTCATTCACCAACAGCGTTGCCACCGTCTGGGCGTCCACAAATCCTTCCTTTCTCAACACGATGCGGCTGGCATCCGTTGACGGGGCGAAGGCAAACACCTTAGTGCCACTCTCCTCGATGGCCGACGCGGCTTCTTTCATCAGCCGGGTTTTGCCAACACCGGCGGCACCACGAAGCATGATCACGGCGTCCCGCGACTCGACAATATGCTTGATCGCGGCCTGTTGTTCGGCGCTCAACTCGCTATCCCGAAAATCTTCGTACTGCCTGACAAAGGGAGCGCAGGTCCCTCGCCCGTCGCGTGCAAAGCGAACAATACTCTGCTCCTCGGCTAGCACTTCGCGGGTCGTGACCATTCTGCGCCCGTGGCGTTCGGCAGTGATCAGGCCGCTGCGATCCGTCTCGCTTTTGACCTCCTCGACGGTCGCTTGCCCCACCGAATGCTTGAGCGCCGTCGTCAGAAACTGCCGCTCGGGCACCACGCTGCGCCGCACGAAGACGTGGTCTCGCGCATACTCGACTGCCCGGGCCGAGGCGTTGGCATCCGTTGGTTCGGCGTCGCCGCCCAGTCGAGCTGCCAGCGTATCGAGCGCATTTCGCTCCGCTTCGGTCATGCGGTCGTGCCACACTTGCTGCAGCTCTTCGAATTTCAGGTCCCTTTGTTTGTGTTCGCGGGTCTTGCCCCCCAGTTCGGACTTCAGCTCGGGATTGGTAATGCCGAGTTCCTCGGCCAGCTTTTCGATCTGTTCGGTGCGTCTGGAAAACTTTGCAACCAGTTCCCGGTCGATGCCCGCCAGTTCCCAGCCCTTGGCGGTACGCTCGATCGGCAGACCCAGCTCAGCCAAGTGATGAGAAAACCGCGAATGGAACACCGCCTCGAAATACGGCGCATCGCGCTTGAGATTCCTGAACTGCCCCGCTTTCCACCGCTCTTCCTCTTGATCGAACGTGCTGTTGAACACGTAGCAGTGCCCGTGCAGCAAGGGATCGGGTACCCCATCGACCGGCCGTGAGGTCAGGTGAATGTACTCGCCCCACACCATGTTGCCGGTCGCGCGATTCTCGTGCTTGCCGCCCTTGCGAACGCGCGTCGCCATCTCCTCTTCCATGTCGTGCATGGTGCCGTCCATGGCGTCTCGAAAGGCGTCGATGATTCGTTCGTCACGCGTCCTGGCATAGAGCAGTGACACGCTCTTGGGCACATGAAAATTAAAATCGTAGCCGACCGTGCGATCATCTTTCTGGCGGACCGTGAGTGATTTGCCGGTTTCCGGGTGACGGTTCTCGCACAGGGCGTCCCAGTCGGCTTGCTCGATGGTGCCTTCCAGGCCCAAAAGGCGGGCGCCCGCGCCGCGCCAGCGGCCGATGGTCTCCCGTCCTTCCGAATAGTAGTCGGCCGTCGAGAAGTAGCTTCTCGCGTGATTGACGCTTCTGCTCTGAATGATCCTCAGCATGCCCAACTATACGCACCAGACCGACCGACCTTCGTCAAGAAACTTCGCAAATGCTTTGTGTCTCTCTTTAGCACAGCCTGTCGCCTTTCATTGTTTGTGCATCGCTTGCCGAAAGTCTCCTTCGTCGTGCTTCGCTTCAAGTCCGGCCTCGCACGCGGCCTTCTTGCTTGGCACTTACGCCGCGTCGCCGGTCCTGCAAGTAGAAAATCGCGGCCCCTCCCCATCTTCCGTGCTGCGCGTGTGCAGACGGGGTCCCTCCGGATTTTCCACTTGCCAGGAACGTCAAAAAACTCCGGCTGTTCCGCTGCGATGAAGGTGCCGCAAGGCCGCGATGTCCGTGGCCTGAACACTCTAGCGAAACGAAGGAGAAAACTATGTCAGCGAAAGCAAAGGCCAACGAAACCAGCGGCTCCAAGGTGCCGAGTCACGTGGTGTACCACGTCCGCGAGATCGAAGGGCGCGACAAGTCGTTCTGGACGCGCATCGGCAGTGCCTGGGCGCACGCCGATGGCCAGGGTTTTAACGTCCAGCTCGAAGGCTTAGTGCCTCTCGACGGCCGCCTTACTCTCCGCGTGGCTACGGAGAAGAAGGAGTAGCCAGCAACCGCCGGGGCGGGCACGGACGTCCGCTCCGGTGTCTTTCAACCCCATCAGGAAAGGATTCCACCTATGATCGCACTCACCAACGCAGACCGAGCACTTCGTCCCGCACAGGCCCTAACGGAATACGGCGACGAGGCATACGAAGCCAATCTGACTGACTTCCTCGCAGACGCCATGCACGTTTGCGAACGAAGCGGCGATGATTTCGAGCGGTGCCTCCGCCTGGCCCGGCAGCACTACGCGGCCGAAGTCAACGCTGATGAATAGGAGGTGCCCAATGAACCGGACCTCCTCGATCAATCCGTTCTTCGTGTCACGCACGAACGGGATGCCAGCCAACCCATTGGTTCACCGGCAGAAACCCACCTACGCCAGGTTGCCGCTCGCACCGATCAATGGCAGCCCTGTCCCTCACCTGACGAGCCTCTACCACAACGCAAGGGCCGGGGAATACGGCGACCGCTCCTATCCCGGCAATTGCGGCGGCAACTTAATCAAGGACCTGCTGCTCTACTTCCGGCCTGAGGGCATCGTCTTCGACCCGATGGCTGGCAGCGGTACCTGCCGTGACGTGTGCGAGGAGTTGGGCCTCCCGAGCCTGTCATGGGACATCCACGACGGCTTCGATGCCTGCGATGCGGCAGTCTTCACCGCCAGTGAGGCCTTCGGCTTTATTTGGGCTCACCCGGCCTACTGGCGGCAAAAGCTCTATGCCGACGACCCACGCGACTTGTCGCGCGCCTCAACGCTGAGCGAGTTCCTCCGCCGCTATGGCCAGTTCATTCGCAACTGTGCCAAGGCCCTCAAACCCAATGGGAAACTCGCCATCTTGATGGGCGACTATTACGACCGCCAGGAAGGCTTCGTGCCGCTGACGTTCCACACCAAGCGGCTCGCCTTCGCTGCTGGGCTTTCGCAAGCCTGCACCGATATCATCCGCTTCAGCCACAATGCCACGAGCAGCCGCAAAGTCTACCGCTCGTCATTTATTCCGGGGCTGCACGACACCTGCATCGTCTTTGAAAAACCAACCCCGGACGTTACGCCATGACAGGACTGCCGTCGGCTCCGGCTCATGACCGGCCGCGCGGCATCGACGTATTGCTAGCGGGTATTGGGGCCTGTCGGTGGTGTTTGAGCATACTGTTTCACGAACGACCGCTCCCAGCCAGTGTTCCTGACGGTGAACTCCAGCAGATCGCCGCTCGACAGCCGCACGTCGATGCCGCAGTGGTGCTGCCCATCCTCATCTAATTGGGGTGGATAATAAGCCTCCACACGCGCCGTCGTGCCATCCGCCAACGTGACCGGCGGTAGCTTCAATATCCCCTGATACAACTCCGCCAGGACCTCGCCTGCGTATTTCGTTACCTCACCCCGTGAGGAATTCACCAGCTCCTGGATCCGGGCTGCCTGCGTTCGTTTTGTCATAACCTCCTCCTCTCCATGACGCCTCGAATCTAGTCGAGCGCATCGCTACGCGCAACCCGGAAAGCATGCACCATTGTCTGGGCGTTCGGTCCGCAGAGGCAAGGCTGACTTTTCACGGTGAAAAATCAACCGGCCAGCAGGGAAGATCGCAGGATGATTCGGCTTCAGCCGCGGCGACATTTTTCACGGTGAAAACGTTGGTCCGCCGCCCGGCCTTTCTCGCTGCGCAACCCCAGCCAGCTTCGCTACGAAAGGCCGGAATTCCTGCTCCGACACTGGGACCTGCACCCGCGGAGATGCGCCCCAGACTCCCGACAAAGAGCGGAAGCAGTGCCGTTTTTCACGGTGAAAAATACCGCACCCGAACGCGCCCGCCCATGAGTAAGTCATCTAGCTAAAAATGCTACTAACTAACGCAACTTCGTTGCAGACGTCTTCCCTTAGCAGAGCTAAGGAGGCTTTTCACCGTGAAAAGTGCATGACAGCCAGCAATCAAGCAGGAAAGACAGCCAGCAATCCAGCTTGCCGACAGGAAAGCCATCTGGAAATCTGTCTTGCCAGACTGCCAGACTGCCAGACAGCATGATTGCCGTATGGCAAGCAATCATTCTTGCATGATTGCCAGCCAGCAAGGTTGAAAGTCCGTCATCCTGCCAGATTGATTTCGTGCTTGCATGTTGGCATGAAATTGTGCTATCCGTTGACGATGATCATCACGATTGCAAATTCCAAAGGCGGTGTCGGCAAATCAACTCTTGCCGTCCACCTGGCAGCCTGGCTCCACGAGCAGGGCTGCCGCGTAACACTAGCCGACTGCGACACGCAACAGTCGTCCTCGGAATGGATTCGCGAGGCACAGCCAGGCGTCAAGGCTGTACGCCTCGATAACCCGGATGTGATTCTGAATGAATTACCGAATCTGAACCAGGACGCGGACTTCAT
>CAMFLN010000278.1 GCA_945957305.1 uncultured Planctomycetaceae bacterium
CGTCACGGAAAAGACCATTTATCCTGGGCGGGGGCGCGAATCAGCGTGAGTCACCGAGCCGAAATCGAAGACACCTACGCCGAAGCATTTCGCAGCATCTACGCCGAGGTGCTGATCACGGCCCGCGATCGCCGCTGGCTTGATCATGCCGTGGCCGCGGCAACGGGCAACGCCTCGAGCACGATTCTCTGCGACTGCGAAGCGGGCCTCGATCGCTACGTAGGGCCTGGCGGTGATACGAGTTTCGCCACGCCCGACGGTCGCCCGGGCGCGATCGTGCAATTCCACGTGCCGCGATTCCGCAAGGACCGCGCCGAAGCGCTCGAACGATCACTGCTGGTGCGCCTCAGCCAGAACGTGCTCACTTGCGCCACGACAAATTGCTTCAACCTGATCGATAGCGAGGCCTACTTCAAACTCGGGCGCAAGATCGCCTTTTTCGGCGACGGTTATCAGTTTCGCGACGAGCGTTGGGGACGCCGGGTGTGGGTCATTCCGATTCTGGGGGGCGAATTCGCGCTCGATCGGCGGTTCGGTTATCGGGATGGTCTGATGGGAGGCAATCTATGGTTTCTCGGCGCGACGGTCGATGCGGCGCTCGATGCTGCTGAGCGCGCCAGCCATGCCGTGGCCGCTACGCCCGGCGTGATCATGCCCTTTCCGGGCGGGATTGCCGGCAGTGGTTCAAAGGCCGGCAGCCGCTACTCGTTTTCGATCGCCAGCACCTACGCCGAGTTTTGCCCGACGCTGCGCGAAAAGCTGGGTGAGAAATCGAAAGTGCCCGCCGGCGTGCAATCAATCATGGAAGTGATCATCAACGGCGCGGACCTGGAGACGATCACTCGCGCCACGCACGCCGCGATCGAAGCGGCGGTGACGACGCCGGGGCTGATCAAGATTTCGGCGGGCAACTACGGCGGCCGCCTTGGCAAAAGTTTTATTTATCTGCACGCCAGCAGTAGTCAGTAGTTAGTAGTTGGTAGTCAGAAAAGAGGTTCTCCTCGCGTATCTACCGACTACCGTCTAATAACTACTAACTGCTGTCTACTATCTACCGACTACTGTCTACTGCTTCCATGCCTACTGATCTCGATGTGCAACGATTGCTGCGCGAGGGTTGCTTGACGCATGTCGAGCATCATGACACCCTCTCGTCGACCAACGACCGCGCACGCGAGATTGCACGCCAAGTGCCGACCGACGAGACGGCGCTCGTGATCGCCGACGAACAAACGGCCGGTCGCGGGCGCGGAGCCAATCGCTGGTGGACCGGGGCGGGCAGCCTGGCGTGCAGCCTGGTCTTTGACCCGGCGGTGCAAGGAATTCGCCGTCAGCACTTCCCCTTGATTTCGCTGGCCACGGCCGTGGCGATCGTCGAGGCTGTGCGGCAAGTCGTGCCGGCTGGCACGCTCGGGCTGCATTGGCCTAACGACGTGTTTGCCGGCGGTCGCAAACTCGCGGGCATCCTGGTCGAGGCTCTGCCGGACGGCAAACATGTGCTCGGTTTCGGCCTGAACGTCAATAATCGCGTTTCCGCCGCGCCCGACGAACTTCGTCAGCGTGCTACGTCGATCGCCGACCTGACGGGCGGAGACTATTTGCGCACCGAGATTCTCTTGAAAGTGCTGGGGCAGCTTTGGCCCAACCTCGGGCAACTGGCTGCGAACGCCGCAGAAATGGCGCGCCGCGCGGATCGGGCTTGCCTGCAACATGGCCGAACGCTGACGATCGAATCGGGGGACCGCCGCGTCGAAGGGGTTTGCCAGAAAATCGCCGACGACGGAGCACTCGTCCTGCAGACTGGCCGCGGCGAAGAGAAGTTCTATTCCGGCGTGCTGATCCACGCGTGCGAATAGTCGGCAGAGGGCGGCGGGCAGAGGGCAGTGACGGCAGTGTCGTCGGTAGTTAGTGGTCAGCCGTCTGCCGTCAGAAAGAGAGAGTTTTCGGCAGCGGCTTTAGATGCGCGCCTCGCCGAGATTGCGAGTCGCGCGCTGATCAACCTTTTGCCAAGATCTCTTCTAGCACTTTGGCCACCAGCGACGGGTTGTCTGCTTTCATCACGTGGTCGATGCGCGTCTTGGGGACTTTCAGTTTTTCCAGTGTCCCTTTGACCTTGGTCCATTGCTTCTGCCGGGCTTTTCCTTCGGCCAGGTACAGCTCGGTGATCTGCTCGCCCAGGCGCTGCGTCAGAATCGCGTCCTGATTGTCGTAGTACCGCTTGATGATGTTCTGCTGATACTTCGTGCGTTCGACCATGGATTTGCCGCCTTCAACCAGTAGCCAAAGTTGCCAGAGGGTAGGGAGACCTCTCCGACGAATCGACGTTGCAATTTCTGTGTGAAGTCTATCCGGCAACCCCTGAACGGGGCAATCGCCGGCCTTGCTCACCACAGCTCCCGCTGGCAGCAGAATCGGCAATCAGCCACTGCGGACTTGATCCCGCCGAGGGCCGCCCACCCGAGTTCACCACCCGGCACACCCGGCACCGGCTGTTACAGACAGACCCCACAGGTCAGGGTCGAGTGAACCTGGGACTGCGGAGCCGACTCTTGTGGTACGAGCCTTCAAAAAGGCGCTAAAGATTTGCCACCACAACTGATGCGACGGTATTCGACCCGATTTCCCTGATTAGGCTCGCTGCTATACTGATTTGCTTGCCAGTTTATTAAAGAGCGGACTTGACCGGTGTCCGCGCGATCCGCTCATCGGCCAGCCCCGAAAATCAATTTACGACAGGTCTCTCGCATGTCATCTTCGACCCGTTCGCTTACGGCTCCGCCCGACGCATTCCCTGTGTTGCGCACCGAGATTGCTGGCGTCAGCGTCGACGAATTGGCCCGCCAATTTGGCACGCCGTTCTACGCCTACGACGCGGGCAAGATTCGTGAGCGGATCGAGGACCTGCGGGCGTTCGATGCGATTCGTTACGCGCAGAAAGCCAACTCGAACCTGGCCGTGCTCGACCTGGTGCGCCGCGAGGGTGTGTTGGTTGATGCCGTCAGCGCGGGCGAGGTGCAACGAGCGCTGGCCGCCGGGTACGCCGCAGCGGGCGATCCACCGCCGATCGTCTACACGGCTGACATCTTCGACCGCGAAGCGCTCGACCTGGTCGTCTCGCTCGGCCTGCACGTCAACTGCGGCTCGCCCGACATGATCGATCAACTGGGGCAGGCCGCGCCGGGGCGCTCGATCACGTTGCGCGTGAATCCCGGCTTCGGTCACGGTCACAGCCGCAAGACAAACACCGGCGGCGATCAGTCGAAGCATGGCATCTGGCACGAACAACTCGACGACTGCCTGCGCCGCGCCGACCATCACGGCTTGGCAGTGACCGGGCTGCACTTGCACATCGGATCGGGCACCGATCTCGAACACCTGTCGCAAGTGTGCGAAGCCATGGAAAAGCTGGCCCTGGCCGCGGGCCGCTCGATCACCTCGATCAGTGCGGGCGGTGGTCTGCCGGTTCCCTATCGCTCGGGCGAGTCGTACGTTGATATCGACGTTTATTACGGACTGTGGGACAAGACTCGCAAGCGCCTCGAAAGCGCCTTCGGCCACCCGGTGCATTTAGAAATTGAGCCAGGCCGCTACTTGGTCGCTGAGAGCGGCTACCTGGTCAGCGAGATTCGCGCGATCAAGCGGATGGGAGGTAACACCTTCTATTTGCTCGACGCGGGCTTCAATAACCTGGCTCGGCCGATTCTATACGGCTCGTATCATCCGATGTCGATCGTGCCGCGCGGCGGGGATAAATCCGAGCGCCCGCTGGTCGACGTGGTGGTCGGCGGCCCGCTGTGCGAGTCGGGGGATATCTTCACGCAGACCGAAGGGGGTTTTGTCGCCACCCGCAACCTGCCAGCCGCGCAGGTCGGCGATCTGGTGGTGATCGAGAACGCGGGGGCCTATGGGGCGGTAATGGCGTCGAACTACAACTCGAAGCCGCTGGCCGCCGAATTGCTGATCCGCTCGGGCCAGGCCCATCTGGTGCGTAAGCGGCAGTCGTTCGAGGACATTGTGCGCGGCGAATCGATTCCTGCGACGGAATAGGGGCCGGAAGTCGCGGATAACGCCGCTTGTTGTGGCCGACCGACGTGCAGGCACGTCGGCTAAATGGCCCCACGGCGTGTCAGGGCTGCTCGAGCAACTCTTCTCTTTACCGCCCGCTGCCCTCTGCCTCCTGCCATCTATTCCGGTCCGCGTTGACCCATCCGCAGGGGCGACCTAGAATCGAGAGAGCGTCGCAATTCTTTGACTCATTTGGATTTAGCGTTACGGAGTGTGGATGGCCGCCAGCCCCACCACGGCCCGTCGGCCCGCCCGCCAGGCTCCGTCATGGCTGCGCTTCAGCATTCCGTCGTGGCTGGTTTCGCTGGTCGTCCATGCCACGCTTCTCGTCGCTCTAACGCTTACCGTGCAACAGCAGCCGCGTGGACTGTCGGGCGGCCTGGGGCGTGGCGAGGCCTTCTCCCTTTTCGATGGACCGGGGGGCGGCGGAGATGGATCGGGGGAATTTTTTGAGGAGGAGTCGGCTGCGGGGGGAGGAACGTCGACTTTGCACATGCCGCCGGCCGGTGAAGCCGACGGAGGCGAACGGGGCAAGGGATCGGGCCAGGCAACCGCTGGCCTCTTCGACGATCGTCCGCCGACCGACGCTCTGGCCGCGCTCCCCAAGGCTCTCGGCGGTGGTGGTGGCGGAGTGGGGCCACTTGGCGAAGGGCTGGGGGGCGCCACAAGCGCGGGCGGCTTCACTTCCGGCTCTGGCCGAGGGTCCGGTTCCGGTGGCACGGGGCGCGGTGGGCCACTCGGCGGACGCGCGCGGACGAGCCTCTACGGCATCGAAGCGGATGGTTACAAATTTGTCTATGTCTTCGATCGCTCGGGGAGCATGGGGGGCTCGGGACGCAATACGCCGTTGAGCTCGGCCAAGTCCAACCTGCTGGCCAGTCTGGAGAGCCTGGGCGACACACATCAATTTCAGATCATCTTCTACAACGAAAAGCCGACCATGTTTGCATTGGCCGGCCATCCGGATCGACTGGTATTCGGCAACTCCGCAAATCGGGCCACGGCTGCGCAATTCGTCCGCGGCATCGTCGCAGACGGCGGTACGCGGCATGAAGACGCGCTGTGGATGGCGCTGAAGTTGCAGCCCGACGTGATCTTCTTTCTGACAGACGCCGATCAGCCGGAGTTGTCCCCCACGCAGCTGGAAAAGATTCATCGGGCGAACAATGGTCGTTGCTCGATCAACACGATCGAATTCGGTTTAGGTCCGCCGATTCAGAACGACAATTTTCTGATGAAGATGGCGCGCGAAAATAACGGCAAGTACACGTATGTCGACGTCTCAAAAGGCGCACTCAACCCGTAGCTCGCTGTACGGATCTTGCTCTGCGCTGCTGATGATTGGAATTGCCTGCGGCGGCGCACAGCGCGCGGTTGCCGAGGACGCGGTCTACTTGATCGCGCCCAACAGCCCGCAAGCTCGGGCCAAAGTTAGCGGTCGCATCACCGACTTCAACGGCCGGGAGTTGGTGCTGGATATCGGTGGCGGCGAGAAGCGCTACCC
>CAMFLN010000279.1 GCA_945957305.1 uncultured Planctomycetaceae bacterium
GAAGTATCTTCATCCCGCCGCGGACGGTTGCCTAGCCAGCTGTGCTTGAATCGCCTTCGGCAGCCCGCTAGGCTGGCAATCGCGCCAAAGTTATTTTTTCCCAAAAGTCGTTTTCGCCGATCGGGTTGACCGCCCGTCAGCCTGACACGCTTGAATCCAAATTCACTCCACTCACGCCCCGGGTGTTAATTATGCGAGAGGCCGTCATTGTCGCCAGCAGCCGTACGCCGCTGGCCAAGTCGTTTCGTGGTTCGTTCAATCTCACGCGCCCCGACGACCTGGCGGCGCATGTCATCCAGCATGTGGTGGCCAAAGCGCCGGGCCTCAATCCGGCCGAAATCGAAGACGTCGGGCTGGGCTGCGGATATCCCGAGGCGGCGCAGGGCATGAACGTCGCCCGCATCGCGGCCATTCGCGCCGGCTTGCCAGTGACCGTGGCCGGGGCGACGGTGAATCGCTTCTGCTCATCTGGGCTGCAATCCACGGCCATGGCCGCGCATGAGATCATGCACGAAGGGGCCGACGTCACCATCGCGGGTGGCGTCGAGAGCATCACCATGACCGCCAGCATCAAGACCGATGTCAATCCCTGGATCCTCGAGCACAAGCCGGCATTGTACATGGCGATGGGGGACACGGCCGAGGTCGTGGCGAAGCGCTACAAGGTCAGCCGGCAGGCCCAGGATGAGTATTCCCTGCTCAGCCAGCAGCGCACCGCACGCGCTCAGCAGGAGAAATTCTTCGACGAAGAACTCGCGCCGATGAAAGTCACGCGCGGCATTCTCGACAAAAAGACAGGAGAGGTCGTCAGCCGCGAAGAACACACGATCGACAAGGACGAGTGCAACCGGCCGGACACGACGCTCGAAGGACTCGCTGGGCTCAAGCCCTACTTCGATCCCAACAGCGGGCAGGGCTCTGTGACCGCCGGCAATGCGTCGCAACTTTCCGACGGGGCGAGTGCCACACTTCTGATGTCGCGCGAAAAGGCGAAGTCGTTGGGACTGAAACCGAAGATCGCTTTCCGTGGGTTTGTCGTCGCCGGCTGCGAACCGGACGAAATGGGGATCGGCCCCGTCTTCGCCGTCCCACGGTTGCTTTCGCGGCATAAACTGACCGTGAAGGACATCGACCTGTGGGAGCTGAACGAAGCATTTGCCGTGCAAGTCATCTACTGCCGCGATCGGCTGGGAATTGACCCCGAGCGGCTGAACATCAACGGCGGGTCGATCGCGATCGGGCACCCATTCGGCATGACCGGCTCGCGCCTGGTCGGCACGCTGGCCAACCAGATGCAGCGCCGCCAGGCCCAGTGGGGCGTGGTCACCATGTGCATCGGCGGCGGCCAAGGGGCCGCGGGATTGTTTGAGCTGGTCGACTAGAAGTGCAAAACTGATTTTGGGTGCCACGGCTGTCTGGTCCAGCCGTACGTGCGTCGGCAAAAACACTGCCAGGCAAGCTGGCAGTGGCAGCCCGTCCGGATGGGGTTTTGAAACCTGCTTTAGCCTGAATTTGCGACCGCTCCGTGATTCAGCCCATGGATGCCAATACAGCTTGACATTGCCGCTAATTTTCTGCCGGCCGCGAAAGCAGCCCGGCCAGAGAAACAGGTTGCCAAGAAAGCGCTCGGTCGACTGCCGAAAGAGGCAACATAAAAGGGGCCGGTCGTGACGTCGCGCGAACAAAAGTGGCTGGTCGTCGGGTTGGTCATCGTCGACTTCGTTATCGCCATAGGCTTCCAGCTCTCGATGCCCAGCAAGGTGCCGGCACATTGGAACTTTCGTGGCGATATCGACCGTTACGGCTCGCCGTGGGAGATGACGCTCGTTCTAAGTTTCTGCTTGATGTGGATTCCGTTGCTGATGATGGCGCTCCCCGCGGTTGGTAGCGTCGGCACGTCGCTGGCACGTTCGAAGAATACCTATGGCCGCGTCATCGTTGCACTGACCATGGCCCTGGTCGCGATTCACGTGGCCGTAATGCTCAGCGCCAGTGAGAAGTCGCTCGCGCCGATTTCCGCCGTGCCCCTGGTGCTCGGCATGTTGTGGATCGTGATCGGAAACTGGCTGAGCAAGATTCGCCGCAACCCCGTGCTGGGCATCCGCACTCCCTGGACGCTGCGCAACGACACCGTGTGGGAACGCACGCATCGCTGGGGTGGACGATTATTCGTTGTCGACGGTTTAGCCACGATCGCAGCAGCGTTGCTTCTGCCTCTGTGGGCCGCGTTTGTTGTGCTAGTCGGGGGACTGTTGTCGCTTTGCGTTTGGGCGTTTTGGTATTCGTGGTGGATCACGCCCGCAGCTGACGCCGAACAGCACTTTGCCTGATCGCTCCGGACGTTTACGGCTTGAGCGTCAGCAGCTTGTCTTCGGGAAAGGTCGTCAGCTCGAGATTCTTGAAATGGATCTCTTGCGGCACCATGTTCGAGTGCAACTGCAGCCCGATCGGCCCTTCGTACATGGCATCGGCCTTGGGATCGCGCCAGTCGGCGACCAGAGTTCCGTTGGCGACCAGGCGGATGCGATTTCCCTGCGCCAGGATTTCCAAATCGTTCCAGTCGTGCTGCTTGCCGACTTTCTTGGCCGGCGCGCCATCGACCGGCAAACCGCCACGGCCGAACAGATCGTAAAAGCCCCAGCCCGAGGGAAACATCACCAGGTGTCCGGCAAACGTGTACTTGTCGCCATGCTCTGGTGCGTTGCGCCCCCAAAGGGCGATGCCGGAGTGCATTTCCGACTCGACCAGTTTCACGGTGGCCAGCAGGCGGAAGTCGGTGAAGTCCTTGCGCTCGGTCAACAGGTAGGTGCTGACCTTCACCGGCTCTTTGTTCTTGCCGACAATGACGCCATCGACCACGCTCCACAACTCGGGATGGCCGACCCAGCCGGTCAGATCCTTGCCATTGAAGAGCTTTATGGTTTCTCGCTTACCTTCTCGCGGCGGAACGACAGCGGCCGGTTCGTCCGCCCGCACAACATCGGGCACGGCCAGCACCGCCAACAAGAGCGCCAGCAGAATAAGAGACGATCGGCGACCGTGATTGAGCGTCATGGGAGTGCTTCCTGGGCGTGAGTGGGGCGAGACGCGCGACACAATACAGGCGCCGCGCACGCCCAGGATACACGCGCCGAATGAGCCAGGCGAGGGAGTGGGCGCCTCGCGGCAGGGTATTTGAACCCCTGCTCGCGAGACCCCAATTTTCGCTTAGAAGGCCGGCTGTTCCTTGCCGGTGGCTTGCGGTGAGTACCGCTTTCTCCTGCCGCTGGCCCGCTTACTTCTGGCGGACCATGAAGACGTTGTTGTCCGCGACGCCAAACAGCGAGCGGAAGGGACCATTATGCGTGCCGCAGGCCGGCCGCGTCGGGTACCAAACGACGTTCATCGCCAGGCCCCAAGATTCCTGCACCGCACCGCCGTTGTCCTTGCCCTGGTCGGGGATCAGGTAGTTGAACCCGCCGATCACGTCCCAGCGATTCGACATGTGCACGCGGTAGTCGGCCCCCAAGATGCCGGCCGAACCGTTGGTGAAACCGCCCCAGATGCGGCCCTGGTCACCATTTTCGAACGTCTTCCGATAGAAGAAGTTGTACATGTTCGCCGGCGAGAAGGTCAGCGACTTGCCGTTGATTACCAGCGTTTGGTCGTTGCCCGTAGCAAAAGCGCCCCAGAAGCCGAATTCATTGCCGCGCGGGAAGATGTAGCTCAGCTCGCCGCGCACCTGTGCAAAGCGAGTGGTGGTGTAGAAGCGGTCATTGAGCCAATCGAAGACGGCACCGCCTTGAAAACCTTGGCCGCAATTCGGGCGATGGTACAAGCCGGCGGTCAGGAAGTCCTGTTGCCGTGAATTGTTAAACGCGTTCGCAATGTTGCTGCCCGAGAGATTGCTCTGCACGAACTGGGCACCCACTTGGTAGCCGATTCCATATTCGTGCCACAGCGCACCGGCAAAGTTGACGGCTTCCTGGAAGCCGAAGTTGCCATTCTGTCCCTGGTCCAGTCCGCCCTTGAAGGCGTGTACGCCGGCAAACACTGACGACTCGTCCAGCCAGCGATGGTGGCAGCTGATGCCGCCGCAGCATTGTCCGCAATACTCGCACGGTGTCAGGTAGAGCGGCCGGCCGAATTCGTCATACGTGTACGGCCCGCCCTCGTAGGGGCCATAACCATCGTCCATGAATCCGTCATCACCGTAGCCGTATTCGCTCGGGTACATGTCCGAGTCACCGTCGACCACGTAGTCGCCGGGCATACCGCCCTGCATACTCGCGCCCCCGCGATCCTGATAAGTCACGTTTCCGCGCGAGGGGCTAGGCAGATGTTCGGCTTCGGGCTGCGCCGGGGGCAAATCGTATTCGCGGTTCATCGCCGCGGGACGATAAGTGGGGCGTCCCGCGATTCTCGGACCGCGGTCTTCAAGCAAGTCTCGCTTTGGCAATACCACGCTACCGGGCGCGCGGGTACTGCCCGGCTCATAGGCCGGAGCTTCGGACAATTGTGAGCGCTGAGCCTGCTCGCGCGAGGCCCGCCACTGATAGCCGGTCGGCTGCACGCGCTCGTCCCGGCGGCGCTGCGAGCGCTGCGCGGTGTATTCTTCGTGCAGCGAGTCGGCAGCAAGGCCGTGGCCATCGTGATCCGAGTGGACATCTTCGTGATAGGCGGCCCGCTCGCCGCCGTATGCGAGGGGTTGCGAGTGGGGACGGCGAACTTCGCGCGGCTCACGTGCGGGCGCCGGTGCGCCGGGGCGAGCGATTCGCCCTTCGCTGTCGGCCGGACCCGCGTACTTATTGCTGGCACGCGTATCTCGGTTATTCGCGGAACGTGGAGGAGCAGGCGGAGCGGTGTAGTAACGTGCATCGCGCTGGTAATCGCCAGCGCGGCGTTCGACGTATTCGACGCGGTCGCTGTCGCTCGGCGTACGGCTCGACGAGCGACTCCCCGTGCGAGCCCGGTTGATGGTTTCGTAGCGCTGCGGCTCATCGCGGCCGCGGTCGGCCTCGTCCGGTCCGTCATAGCGCCAGTTGCCGGACTGCGTGGGGGCACGTTGATAGTCCGGCGCATCGTCGTAATGCCGCGATTGAGCCAGGCCGAGGTTCGTCCCGCCCAAAACCAACATTGCCGCGAAGGTCGTCCGCCGGGCCCAATTCATTCCGCACCGCTCGTTCATCTCGATCACCTGCAATGCTGTCAACTGCGAAGGCTACCGTGCTAGCACGGAGAACCCTGATTTCACAGCCCAACTATCGGACAGGCGAAAGCTAGAACTTCCGTTAAAATCTTCGCGACCGGAAAGATTTCGCCAGGATGCGCCTTTTGCCTTGCAGGAAAAGTCACGCGCCAGCATGCTCGCATTGCTTTCAATCCGCTGGCATCCTGGCTCGCACAACGTGCGAACCAGGGTCAGTCCGGGAAGGCGGCGCGGAGCGCGAGATCGAGATCGTCGCGAAGATCCTCGCAGGCCTCGAGTCCCACGCTCAAACGGATCAGCCCGTCACTGATTCCAAACGCCTGCCGCGCCGCAGCGTTATAGCTGGCATGGGACATCGTGGCCGGCAACT
>CAMFLN010000280.1 GCA_945957305.1 uncultured Planctomycetaceae bacterium
GACCTGAACGATGTGAGACGAAGACCAGCCAATTCATCTGATCGTCGTAGGCCGGCAGGTAAACAAAGGGATGGTGATGCAGCGACGGGTGTGTCGTGATTTGCCGCACTTTCGCACCGGTCAGGCGGTCCTGAAAACACCGCGCTTCGGCGGGCCACAAACGCCCTTTTCCTGGCGCAGTCGTGCGCAGCGTGATGTGCGGTTTTCCGGGAGCTGCCTGCGTTGGTACGCTCGACAATGGCTCTGGATGATTTTTCATAGTTCCCGACAAGTGATGCCCAACTGTTCCAGTTCCTTACGCAACCGCGCGACTTCTTCTCCGGCAAGAGGGCGGACTGGCCTGCGAAAGTGCGGGCTGGGAAACTTGTTCATCAGCCAGCGTGCCACTTTCATGCGTTGGTGCGCGCCACATCCCGGCTCGCCGAAGTTGTAGATCAGGCGTGCCAGCGGCGCGACCAGCTTCTGTGCCTCTTTCGCGCCTGCTAAATCTCCGTCCAACGCGCAATGCACAATTCGAATCATAAGTTCCGGTGCAAAACCTGCAAAGCCAATCAGCGCTCCGTCGCAGCCTTCAACCAGGCTCGGTAGCAAGAACTCATCATGACAGGTAATGATGGATACCCGCGGCGCCGCCAGCTTCAGTTGTTCGTATTCATACAGCCACCGTGCCATGTCACGCGTGCCCATTTTGATGGTCACAACTTGCGGCAGCTTCACCATCTCCAACATTTCGGCCAACGAGTAGCCGGCCTTGGTCCAACTGGGATACTGATGGATGACGATGCGGACATCGGCCCCTGCGGCCACATCCTGCACAAATCCGACGGCGGTCTTGGCGGAGCGTCCGAAACGCAGCCAATGATGCGGGGGCATCAAGAGTATGGCGTCCGCGCCCGCTTCGCGCGCAGCGATTGCGTGATCGATCGCTTCGAGGCTGCCTTCGGCCGAAACGCCGGAAATGACTTTGACCTGCCGGCCGGTGCGGCGATTGGCGTCCCGTACCGCTTGTGCGCAAATCTGCGTCACGCGCGCTCTTTCCTGCGGGCGCAGCGACATAATCTCGCCGGTATGACCATTGCAGGTCAGTCCTTGCACGCCCTCGACGAGTGCCAGTTCTGTAAAGTATTCGCGCAAGCCGTCTTCATCGATCGATTCATCCGCATGAAATGCGCAGAGCGTTGCCGGGAATACGCCGCTCCAAGGTTGGTCACGCCACGACATCCGTAATTCCTGAGTTCTTTTTATGCGGCGGCCCGAAGTCTGGCCGGCCTTGGTTGATTATAACCGCAGACGCGAAAGCGCCGGGAAAATCACAGAAACTCCAGCTTCTCAGACCGATTCAAGGTGCCGGCCGCGGCGCGGCGGCAATTTCCCGCAGGAATGATTGATATGCTGCGGGCAGATCCATCGTGCCGTCGTCGGACGCATGCAGTAGTACCCCGAACCGCAGGCGAAACAATTCTCCTGGTTGAACCGTGACACGACTTTCTTGCGCTTCGCCAAATACCTTCTGGCCGAAAGGATTCGCGGCCAACAGGCCGTAGTCGCGTGCATGGAACCGCGCGGGGCGAAAGTTCGCGGGGTCGGGCATCAGCAGAATCCCGACCTGATGCCCGCCGATTTTGCCGCTGTAGTCGCACCACGCGGACGACTTGCTCCAGATTTCCTTTTCGTCAACTCTGCCCGCGGCATCCAGCATATGCCCCCCGGATTTCACGCTGATGGGGGTCGCGACGCGAACACCCAGCCCCATTTCCTCCTGATCTCCGAAGGCAAACGCCTCGGGGGCCCAGAAGACCGAATCCGAGACGAGCAGGTAACCGTCCTCATGTGCGTTGATGGTGTAGCGACAGATCTCGTGGCACACGACTTGATTGGGATTGTCTGCGCGACGATAGGAGTTTTCCACGACGAAAGTCCCAGTCGCCCCCGCCGCATGCGGGGGCTGTACGAACTTGACATGCCGCACTGGCGCTTTGATCCGCCAAAAATCTTGGCCGTTTATGTCGCCAAATGCCAGCCAGATGCCAGGATGAAAGGTCGCGTGGTCCGTCAGATCCTGCCCCTCGATCGGCGGATGGTGACGGGTGATTTGCACGCCGCCAGGCACGTGGACGTGCGCAAAGTAAGGCCGCGTGATTTCCTTGTCGGCATACACGTAAGTCGCCAGTGGCTGTCCGCGCGAGGTAATCACGAGCTCGCCGGGGCGCTCTTGAAACGCAATGTGTGCTGTGCCAGCCACGGCGGGCAGGAGCGCAGCTAAAGCTGCCACACTGGGAATAATCATGTTCAAGAAACCTCGCGGGGGACTGCCCAATGATCGCTACGATAACGGCGGCTCAACATTTTGTCTGCTTCGGCATCATTAATGACGTGTCCCTTCTGCACGTCGACTTTCAGTGACCGTCCCAGCCGTACGGCGATGTTCCCCAGGTGGCTTAGCGCGGCGGTGCGAACCGCGGTTTCAACGTCGGCCCGCGGCGTATGATTGTTGCGAATCGAATCCGCAAAGTCTTCGTAATGAGTCGAGCTTGCAACCTGCTTAACGGCCAGCTCCTTGCGAACATTGCGCTCGCCGAGAACTTCCAGCTTGCCGCGTTTGCTGACGAAGAGTTTCCCCTGGGTGCCGTAGAACTCGACGCCACTGTCGACGTTGTAAGGATAATTCGTCGACCAGAGACGCTGCTCGTAGAGCAACGTCCGAGGCTTCTTCACGGCGGCATCGTCTAAGTATTCGAAAGCAACGTTCATGGTGTCGGGAAACTCTTGATCATCGTCGAAGAAATATTTGCCGCCGACTCCACTCACGTTTGTGGGTAGCGACTCTACCCCCAGCCCCCAGCGGGCCAGATCTAATTCGTGGATGCCGTCATTGCCCATGTCCCCGGATCCAAAATTAAACCACCACCTCCACTTGTAGTGAAACCGATTGGCCTGGTAGGGGATAAACTCCGCCGGTCCCACCCATAAGTCGTAATTGACTCCCGGCGGCGCAGCACTCGGTTGTTCGTGTCCGATGGAATCGCGCCGTTGCACGTTCCAGGCTTTGGACATCAAAACGTCGCCTATCACTCCTGATCGCAGCGCCGCGATCACTGCCAGCGCCACGGGGTCAGAACGAAATTGGGTCCCATGTTGCAGGATACGACCGGTCCGTTGTGCGGCCGCACGGAGCAAGTTTCCCTCGTGAAAGGTCTGGCAGCAGGGCTTTTCCAGGTACACATGCTTGCCCGCTTCCATCGCCAAAATGGCGGCCGGAGTGTGCCAGTGGTCGGGCGTCGCAATCACGACAGCGTCGATGGACTTGTCGTCGAGGATGCGGCGCAAATCCTCCACCGCCTGAGGCGCTTCCGCGGTTGTCCTGTTTTCCTCGCGGCGAGCTTCGTCGATATCGCAAACACAAGCAATGTTGACGTGGGGGGTGCCCTTGAATTTTTTTGTGAGTCCTCCCCCCTGATTACCGCAACCGATGATCCCCAGCGTCACCGATTCCGCGGCACTTTTTGCCCGTGCGCTACGCGCCGCCACGGCTGCCCCCCACACCGCTGCCCCCGAGGCCCAAAGAAATCGTCGACGATTTGCCTGCATGGGACTCCACACTGTTAACGGCTGAATTTGCTGACGACGCACGAGTTTTAACGCTACCGCTCGCCGCGACGTTTCCCCAGGAGCGCGTCTTGTATTTTTAGACAAATCTTTTGCACATTTAAATCAGAGGGTCCCCAATTCACCGCGATTGCGGCAAGATGGCATGTCGCTACGAATGCTTTGTGGAGAGGTCCCGATGTCCTGCTTCAAACTGTCGATGCTTCGCGTTCTGTGCGGGCTCGCAATCTGGCTGACCTTCGCAATCCCGAATGCGCCAGCCCTCGAGCCGCGTCGCAACGTCGTGCTCATAATGGCGGACGATCTCAATTGTGACCTCGGCTGTTTTGGTAACAAACAGGTGCGGTCGCCGAACATCGATCGCCTGGCGGCTCGCGGTGTGCGCTTCGAACATGCTTATTGCCAATATCCGGTGTGCAACCCCTCGCGCGTTTCCATGCTCAGCGGGCGTCGTCCACAAACGACACGCGTGGTGGACCTGGTGACTCCCACTCGCAGCACGCTCGGCGATGTAATCATGCTGCCCGAGTACTTTCGCAAGTCCGGCTACGCGACCATCAAGCTGGGCAAAATATTTCATACCGGCGCAGCGTTCGAGGATCCACGATCGTGGGACTTCGAACTCACTGAGACCAAAGAGGCCAAGAACCCGCCCGAGGAACAAATTGCCGAACACAAATGGGGCAGAGTGATCGTTCTCGACGCGGCTGACGAAGCGACTTGGGATGGTCGGCTGGCGCGGGAAGCGACCAATCAACTGGAAAAGGCGGCGAGGAATGCGCAGCCCTTTTTCCTGGCGGTCGGATTTCGTCGGCCGCATATTCCGTACATCGCGCCGCGCCGCTACTTCGATCTCTATCCACCGCATACCATCGCGCCTTTGGCCGAACCGGCCGCACACTTGCAGAAAATACCTCCGCTGGCGTTGCCGTACGTGTGCAGTGGCGAGGAAAAGCTGGATGCTGCGCACCGCAACGACGTGGTGTCAGCCTATTACGCCGCGGTCTCGTTTCTCGACGCACAAATCGGTGTCGTGCTCGATGCCCTCGACCAGCGACAGTTGTGGGACAATACCGTCGTATTGCTGGTCAGTGATCATGGCTATCACCTGGGGGAACACGGCGGCCTGTGGCACAAGATGACGCTGTTCGAAGCCGCCAGCCGCGTACCGCTGATTATCGCCGCACCGGGCAAGCAACAGGGCGCCTCCAGTCCCGCTACGGTCGAATTGCTCGATCTTTATCCCACGCTGGTCGATCTGTGTGGACTGCCGCCGATGCCGGGACTCGAGGGGCACAGTATTGCGCCGCTGTTGGATCATCCCCACAGCCCCTGGGATCACGCTGCACAAACAGTCGTCAGTCGCGTCCCAGGGCGCACGGCACACGAAGCGCTGGATCCGAACCGCTTGGGGACCTCGATCCGCACTACGCGTTGGCGATACACCCAGTGGCCAGACGGCAGTCGTGAGTTGTACGACTACGACCAAGATCCGCACGAATACCAGAATCTGATTGACGACCCAGCTCAGGCAAACGTGGTTGCTGAATTGCAAAAGCGACTCGCTGCGCCCTAATGACCAGACAACGATTAGCGTGGCCCCGGTCCGCCACTTGATACAGGAGCAATCAACCGACATGCCACTTGATTTGTCCACGATGACGCGCCGGGGTTTTATCGAGATTTCGAGCGGTGCGGTCTCTTCGGCGGCTGTGGTTGCAGCAGCGAGCGCGGCAAGTCCCGAGACCAGCAATCGCCCGCGCTGCATCGATTGCCAGAGCCATCTGTTTTGCCCCGAGATTATTGACCTCCTGCAACAGCGCACAGAAGATCCGCTCGTCTATCGGCAGGGGGACGACCGCTTCGTGAAGATGGGTGACTGGCACCGCAAAGTGCTGCCGAATCACATGGACGTTGCCGCCAAGCTCGCGGATATGGATGCCG